>CACXXW010000032.1 GCA_902771635.1 uncultured Bacteroidia bacterium
GGATGCCGACCGCTTGTCGAAGTACTTCCATGAAATCAAATACATTTACATTCCTATTGTCCATAGGTTGGGCTTGTACAAGTTGAAGGCCGAGTTGGAAGAGAAGTTGATGCTGTTTGAGAATCCTGACTTGTTCCATGAGATTGAAAACAAGATTCAAGCCGCTCAGGAAGCCCGCAGGCAGACAGCGGAGAAGTTTGTCGCCAAGATTTCGGAAAGCATTGACGCTGAACTCGAAAGGACAAAGAAGAACGGAAAATACAAGTTCGCTTATTCGGTTAAGTGGCGACTGAAGTCGATACCTTCCATCTATGCCAAGATGAAGGCGCAGAATGTGCCTTTTGAAGAGGTCTATGACCTGATGGCGGCGCGAGTCATCATCCATTGTGCCTTGAAAGATGAGCAAGAATGCTGTTGGAGCGTGTATTCGGCCATCACCAACATCTATGACCCTATGCCGGAACGCCTTCGCGACTGGATTACCAAGCCGAAAGCTTCGGGTTATGAGTCGCTGCACACCACGGTGAAATATGATGACAAGCTGTGGTTTGAGGTGCAAATTCGTACTACCCGCATGGATGAAATTGCGGAAACGGGTCAAGCGGCGCACTACTTATATAAAGGTGAGAAGGAAACTTCCGAAGAGTGGCTGCTTAATGTGCGCCAAGTGTTGGAAAACCCCAGTATGGTGTCGTTCGAGAATTCCTACAAGAAGATCCACAAATCCGATAAGATATTCATTTTCACCCCTGAAGGCGACCTGAAACAGCTTCCGGTGGGCTCCACGGTGCTTGATTTTGCCTATGAGGTGCATACCCGTGTGGGCGAGACCTGCAATGGGGCGCGTGTCAATGGACGCATGGTGCCTATCCGTCATGAGTTGACCAATGGCGACAAGGTGGAAATCATCACGAGCAAGAAACAGTCGCCGCGTGCCGACTGGCTCAATGTGGTGGTCACGGAAAAGGCCAAGAACAAAATCCGTCGTTACCTCAAGGAAGAGGAGCTGAAAGAGTCGGAGATGGGCAAGGGCATGTTGCAGCGCAGATTGAAAAACTGGAAACTGCCGTTCTCGGAGACCGTGGTCGACATGTTGGTGAAAGAGTTTAAATTGGAAAATTCCTTGCAACTCTATCACAGGATTTCCACGGAGAAAATCGACATCGCCGATGTGAAGCGTTTCTTGACCGCTAAGTTCGGTGAGAATACCGATAAAGGGGAAAAGCCTATCCCTGAGACAATTGGGACATCGAAAAAGGAGCAAGGTGCTGAAGTGGAGGAATCGCTCTCCATTGGTGAGGACATCAGCAATGTGACCTACAAGTTGGCCAAGTGCTGCAATCCTATTCCTGGCGACCGTGTGTTTGGTTTCGTCACCAACGAAGGTACCATCAGTATCCATCGCACCAATTGTCCTAATGCCAAGGGTTTGCAGGAGCGTTACGGCTATCGCATCATCAAGGTGAAGTGGAACGGTGTGGAAGCAGACGGTTCGCAGGCCACCATCCGCATCTATGGTCGCGATGTCATGGGCTTGTTGGGCAAAATCACCAAGGTCATTTCCGAGGATTTGGAGGTTAACATGAAAAACATCGTGTTCAACTCCGATAAGGAAGGCTTCTTTGAAGGGAGAATTGTGCTGCAAATCACCGATGTGGAGGCGTTGGAGCAGCTGATTAATAAGATAAAAGCCATTGATGGTATTGTTGACGTAAATAGAATCGATTGAATGTGGAGTTAGAAGTAGTTCATATGGACGCGCTTTGCGTCATTGCGAGGAACGAAGCAATCCAGATAAAGAGTTGTGAAATCTTTGAATCTTTGAATTTTGAATTTTGAATTTTTGAATATGAAGAAACTGTTTTTTATAATTGCTTTTCTGTTTGCGGCTTGGGCTTTGATGGCGCAGGATATGCAGCAGATTGATAAGATGTATGGCATCGACCATGAGAAGAAAATCATAGTAGCCACGGGACAACTGCTTGAGGGCATGAAGCCGTATAAGGAAACGATAGAGGTGAAGGGTGAAACCTATACCTATTATCGAAGCGAAATGCCGCTCATCACCATCACCACCGATGGCCCGATTGTCAACTCGCCTGCTGTGCATGGCCTCATCAATGTGGCTGATGCCGATGGCAATGTCATCACGATGCACGCTGGATTCAAGATTAGGGGCACCTCCTCGCAGCAGTACGACAAGAAATCGTATCGTGTGGAGCTCTGGGCCGATGAGACGGGCGCCGAGATGGCTGATACCACCTTCCTTGGGCTTCGCAGCGATGATGACTGGAACCTTGAAGCGATGTGGGCACAGCCGCTCCGATTGCGCGACAAGGTGGCCAATGAACTGTGGATGGAGATGTACAAGTTGCCTTACGCCGAAAGCGAACCCGCTGCCTTGCCAGGCATTCGCATGGTCTATGCCGACGTGTTCATCAATGATGAATACTTGGGCGTTTACACCTTGACCGAGCGCATGGACCGCAAGCAACTTGGGCTGCGCAAATACAATGGCGACATAAGAGGTGTGCTCTACAAGGGCAATGGTCCTGGTACTCCGACTTTCGACACTCTTCCTGGATATGATAACACCTCGGATACTTGGGACAATTACGAGTGGGTCTATCCCAACGAGAGCGACACTGCCATCAATTGGAACCATCTCTACAGCTTCACCAACTTTGTGATCAATGCTTCCGATGTTGTGTTCTATTCACAGTATGCCGCCCAATTCGACAAGGATAATGCCATTGATTACTATTTGTTTATCAACAGTTTGATGGCTATGGACAACATGGGGCGTAACCTGTTTTTGGCACGTTACAAGAAATCGAGCACCTATATGTATCTGCCTTGGGACTTGGATGCCATCTGGGGCTTGGACACTGACGGCAACAAGACCTATAATGCAGCAGGACTGAAGAGCAATGGTTTCTTCGACCGCCTAACACAGGACTGTAATGATTATGGTTTCGTAGCCTCTGCACAAACCCGTTACAATGAACTGCGTGATACCCTTTTGAACCGCGAGCATATCATGGAATTGGTTCAGAACCAATACGATGAATTGGTTGAAAGCGGTGTTTACGAGCGGGAACATGAGGCATGGCCTGAGTTTACTGTAGATGAGAGCCAATTGACCTACCTGAGCGACTGGTTGGATGACCGTTTCAATTATTTGGATGGTGAAATCAATGCCGCCTGTGGAACTTGGGGCATCGAGGCCCCTGAGCCTGTCGAAGGAGTCGATGGACCGACTCGAATTGTGGAAGTCTTTCCAAATCCCGCCAAAGACAGAATCAACATTTGTTTTGCTGAAGATGCAGATGCCGTGGTTTGTCTTTATGATATGACCGGGCGTTTGGTACAGTCGTTTGCTGGACAAAACAAATTCATCGTTATCCCGACCCAAAACCTGTCTAAAGGCATTTACACTTTGGTGACATTTGTTGGTGGAAATCAGCAGGTTAATAGGGTGGTGGTGGAGTAAAATTGTACGAAGTATTGCAGTTTGTAGGCAAAATTTGTACGAAATATTGCAGTTTGACAAAGCAATAGCAAGCCCTTCATGGAACAGGATCTGCTATCGTTGTTTGTGGTGTTTTGATATAGTTATCGTAAACAAACCAAACAATTTTTAGTTAAAACGCTTGCGGAATGGGAAATTGTTTGTGTTTTTGCAACACGAGAACCTTCAAAGCCTTTTTACAATGCTTAAATTGTTTTATATCGTATTCCATTTCAGAAATATTATATTTGTCCTCGTGACCTCGATTGCGTTGGAAAATTCTACAAATTATCAAGATAATGCAAGAAATACAGCAAATATAATCAAAAAAATGAGTATCTCTGCATAAGATTTCTGCTATGATAAATGAATTATTAGAAATATTGAAGGTATGGTTCTTCAGTGTTTTCTACAGTATGTTGGTTTAGAGAGGTATTAAAGCAGTCGTTATTCCATTGGACAACATTGTTGTTAATGTAATCGGCAATACGCTTCATTTCATATTGGTTGCGAATGATGTGGTCGTGGAAACGAGATTGCCAGGTGAATGAAAGGTTGTTCTCGTTGGCATATTTGGTGACACCAATTTTAACACCCCGCACGATGGATGCCAGATTTCTGGATTGGGGACCGAATTTTTGTAGGGTTTCCCCCTGTAGAGACGCAAAATTTTGCGTCTCTACAATGGCAACACGGGCATTGATGATGATTATAGCGTGAATGTGGTTGGGCATTACAATCCATACGGGGATTTCTGCATCTGGAAAATGTGATGGAATTGCCTGTAAACAATCGTTTGCGGATATGCCTAAATCGGTGTGTGTCATTTGCCTATCGACAATATGACCAAAATAGGGTTCGCGATCTTTTGTGCAGATTGTAACGAAATAAGAACCTCCTTTGTAATCATGCCATGCGGCGCGTGCAGTTTGAATGCGATATTTGTTTTTAAATCTGTCGGTCATATTTTTGTCGTTTTGTTTTGTCGGTAGAGACGCAAGATTTTGCGTCTCTACAATTTCCAAATAATTTCGGCCTTCAAATCCGTCTTGTGATTCCCTTGAATCAAGGTTAATCCGCTGCCGATTTCGTCACGGTCGCTGTAGATGGTGCGTCCAATGCGGGCATAGAGCGTCAAGGCGTTGAATAATTTCACCTTTCCTAACAAATACACTCTCATGCCTTTGCCGTAAAGGGCGGGAACGCTGAAGGAATAGAGCACATCATTCTCGTAGGCGTAGATACGCGTGTTGTAGTCCTTGGCATCGAAGATGGCGTAACGGAAAGCAAGACTATAGGGCTTGTCTTCGGGCTTGTAGGCGATGTCTTGGCAGAGGAAATAACCGTGTTCGTTGCTGCCATCATCATTGCGGTAGTGTGCGTATTCGGCCTTGTTGCTGCAATGCAAATCCCAACCAATCTGATAGTTGATGTTGAAACGCACGGCATTCTTGGTGTAGAAAATGGGGTAGTGACTGAAGACAAATGCATCGGTGGAATTCTTCATCTTGGTCTTTGAGCGGAACTGCAGGTAGGCTTGCGTGCGACGGTTGAAGCTGTGGCTGATGCGCAAATAGTAGTCATGTCCACGACTTGGTGCGTCGACTTGTGAGGTCAGCCAGGTGTATTGGAACTGGTCGACATAGGCAAGGATGTTCCAATAAGGTGCGGGAGCGGCTTCCACGCTAAGATAGATACCTCGTTGCCCTTGGTTGCGGCTGCCTTCACCGAAAGCATTGCTAATGAGGTTTTGGTAGGCCTTGCCATAGTCGCGGTACATCACGGTAAAATTAAGATAACCAGCGGGTTTTACGGTCAGGCCAATCAGACCAGCAAAGCCAAGGGTCGTTGAGCTTGTCGAAACGCCCGACTGTATAGATGTCGGCGTTTCGACGGGCTCAACGGCCTTAGCATTATGATTATAACTCATCGCCATTTCTCCAAAAACCGCATATTTCCCTTTAACATACTTAAAGTCAATACCTTGGTTGGTGAGCTTTTGCCCTTGGAAGTAGAATTGGTTGTAATGGCTAGGCTTGAGTTCGAGTGGCACGCTGAGCCATGTATGGTGGGCGGTGTAACCGACCTCGAAATGAGCAATGGAATAAGCTAGATGCCCTCCAATCACTTGTTGCCGTATGGCATGACGGTCTTGCAGCTCGCCAATAGTGCGGTGATACCCCGTCTCTTGCAGGCTGCTGACGAACTCGGCTTCGCTTTCCAAGGTGTCAGCCACGCTGACATTGGCATCGACCAAACGATTGGAATAGAATAATGTCCCGCAAAAAGGCCCGCTGCCAAGGGTGACGGCAGCACCGCGCATGAAAGCATACTCGCTGGCCGACCCTTTGGGTGTAATGCCGCGTCCTTGTTTCATCACACTGCTGCCTGCGCCTGCTTTTCCGAAACTCATTCCCGACCATAGCGTCAAGCCTTGGCCAAAGGCGAGCTGGTAGTCGCCCAAAACAGCCGCTTTAACAATGCCCAAGTCCTTGGCATAGAGGTGGAAGCCGACAAAGTCGAAGCCACGACGGAATTGGCTTCCCAAGAGTTTATGGATGGTGTCGCTGACCTTGTCGGTGTAGAACATCTCGCCAGCGTCTTTTTCCAAAACAAAGCCTGCGCGGATTTTGTTCCTATAGTTATAGGTGTATTTCAGCTGGTATTTTTGTGGACTGCCGAGGTAGCGCGAGTTGGGCTTGGCCAAGAGGGCGGAGTCATCGATGGGCATGTAACCTTGTTGTCGTTCAAGGATTTGTTCATAACGGCCCATCAGTTGATGCTTGCCGTAGCGCGCCAATTTGTTGAAAGTCAGCTTGTCCTTGTTTTGGCCCCGGCTTATGCATACTAAAGGTCTGATGATGGCTAGCGTTTGCTCATCGAAGCCCTCCACCATCTCCAACTCTTCCAAAAAGAGGAAATCGCCGTAATAGCGGCGGTATTGCTGCAATTCCTCAAATTGGAACATACTGAGCAGGCGCAACTCGACCAAGCGCATGGTCTCCTCGCTGTTAAGGTTGACGGGATTCTCGCTAAAGAAGATGTAGTTTTCCAAAAGGTCTTCATAATCAATATCATCGTCGCTATCTTCGGCCAACCGTTCCACCTGTTCGATGAGTAGTTGGTTCAAAGCCTCAGTGCTGAGCGTGTCGATGGCAATCTGCGCCTTCGCAAACAAGGTGAATGTTAAGGATAATATGATGAAAACCAGTCGTTTCATGTCATTTTCCAATGCTGAATATCATACCGATTTGAATCGATGCCCCTAATTCGTTGTGCAGTTGTGCCGCCACATTGATTTGTGCGAAACGAATGGCATAACCCAATCCGAAACTCAGGATGCCTGGGTTGGTGTGCACACCTGCGCGGATATATAGATTCTTAACAGCTTCATATTCCAATCCGCCGCGTAAGCTGACGCCATTGCGTTCAGTGTTTTTCTCGATTTCGCATTGGCCGATGAAGTCCTTGGTGAATTGGTAGGCCATACCAAAACGCATCACAATGGGAATCTTTTCATGGTTCAGGGTCTGCTCGAAGCTGAAATTGACGGGGTTGAAGATGTAGGTGCCTAAGGTCAGCTTATCGGTGACATGCGACTGGATGCCCAACTCAAAAGTGACCGCGTTAAATTTGCCGTAGTCGTTACCGATTTTGAGCAGGAGATAATCGAGTTGCAGACCGATTTGCAGGTAGCGACCGAAGTCTTTGGCGTAGGCCAGCCCGAACTTGTTCTCGTTGTATTTCGATGAACCGAATTGGTTGAAACTTACTCCCAATGTGCCGAACTTGGTGGGCATGGCGAAGGCACCGCATTTATAGGCCGTCTCGGGCAGCATCCAACGGTTTTCGTAGTAGAGGCCGAGGCTGATCTTGTCCAGATTGGCTATACCTGCAGGGTTGTTCTGCATGGCCCACAGTCCTTGCGATGCCACCGATGAGCCTCCCATGGCCGCGGCACGACCTCCGATGGGATGTATGATGTCGTAGGCGAAAATGTTTGATGCTGTGAGGATTAGCGATATTAGAAGTAGAAGTCTTTTCATGCAATTGGAGTTTTATGCCGCAAATGTAAGGCTGATTTCACAAAAATCAAAATAATTGAGTGAAAATGCACATTTTGCCTAGAGTAGTGGCTTATTCATGTTTTTTTCGTATTTTCGCCTTCTAAAACATGATCAAATGAATGTCGTTCTCATTGCGGCGGCCATCTGTCTGGCCATTGTCGGCATCATGGGTGCTATTGTACCGGGCATTGCCGGACCGCCTTTCAGTTATTTGAGTGTGTTGGCCGTTTCGTTTGTCGAAGGTGTCGAGCACTCGGTCACTTTCCTTGTCGTCATGGGTGTCATCGCTGCGGTGGTTTTCACTCTGGATTATATCGTGCCCGTTTGGGGTACCAAGAAATTTGGTGGTTCCAAGGCAGGCATGTGGGGGAGCACCATTGGACTTCTGGTGGGTTTGACGCTCACCTTGTTCTTCAACGCGGCCTTCCCCGTCATCTTGGCGGGCCCGTTTTTTGGCGCATATTTCGGTGAAAGAATCGCGAAAACACCTAATAAACAAGCCTGGAAAGCGGCTTTTGGTTCCTTTGTCGGTTTTTTGGTGGGCACGCTGCTGAAACTGATTTACGCATTCGTTTGTTTAGTATTCATTGTCAAGGACTTAATTGGTTTACTGGTATGACTTCATTGGAAGAGAAAGCGAAACATATTCGTCAGCTTATCTTGACCGCTTTGGCGGAGGCTGGCTCGGGACATACGGGCGGCTCTCTCGATTTGGTCGATATTTTCACTGTATTGTATTTCAACCATTTGCGTCACGACCCGCAACATCCCGAATGGGAAGATCGCGATAAGGTGGTGCTTTCCATCGGGCATACGGCTCCTGTGTTATACGCGACCTTGGCGGCTGCGGGCTATTTTCCTGAAGAAGAGATGCTTACATTGCGCAAATTAGGTAGCCGTCTGCAAGGGCATCCGAGCTACGAGTTCCGCTTGCCTGGCTTGGAGACCTGCTCTGGCTCGTTGGGACAAGGTTTGGGTGTGGCGTTGGGTATGGCTTTGGCGGCCAAGATGGACGGCCCTTCGGCCCTTCGACGGGCTCAGGGTTCAGGGACCGTGAACCGTGTGTTCTGCATTATGGGTGACGGCGAGCAGCAGGAGGGAAGCGTTTGGGAGTCGGCCATGGCTGCGTCGCATCATCGGGTGGACAACCTCTGCGCCATCATCGACCGCAACCGCCTGCAAATTGATGGCGGCACGGAGAAGGTGATGGCCATCGACCCTTTGCGCGACAAATGGGCAGCTTTCGGATGGCATACCATCGAGATTGACGGGCACGACATGAGCCAAATCAAGATGGCGCTAGACTTGGCTGACCAAGAGAAAGGCAGGCCGACCGTCATCATCGCTGATACCATCATGGGCAAGGGCGTGAAGAGCATCGAGGACAACAACCAATGGCACGGCAAGGTGCCGAGCAAGGAACAATTGCCTGGTTTTATAAACGAATTGTCGTAGAGACGCAATGATTGCGTCTCCTGAAAAACGGAATTAATTTGAGACGCAATCATTGCGTCTCTACAAAACGAAACGTCATGAATTACAAAAATAAAGGCAACAAGGCCACAAAGGCTGGTTTCGGCGAGGGTGTCCTTGCTGCTGCACAACAAGATAAAAGGGTGGTCGGATTGGGAGCCGACATTACCAATTCTGTCGGGATGAACCTCTTTGCAGAGGCCTTTCCCGAGAGGTTTCTCTCCATGGGTATTGCTGAACAAGATGCCGTGGCAACGGCAGCTGGGTTGGCTCTAGGTGGTAAGATTCCCGTCTTTAGCACTTACGGTGTGTTTGCAGCACATCGTGCCAACGACCAGATTCGTATCTCGGTGTGTTACAACAATGTGCATGTCATCATCGGTGGTGCCCATGCTGGTGTTTCCGTAGGTCCCGATGGCGCCACGCATCAGGCTTTGGAGGACATCGCGGCTATGCGTGTGTTGCCCAACATGACCGTCATCTCGCCTTGTGATGCCACCCAAGCCAAAATCGCCACCGAGAAAGCCATCCTTGAATGTAAAGGACCGGTCTATGTGCGTTTCGGGCGCGAGGCAGTGCCTGACTTTACTGCTGAAGATCAGGAATTTGAAATCGGAAAAGCTCAGCTGATGCAGGATGGTAGTGATGTCACGCTTGTTGCCACGGGACATGAGGTGTGGGAAGCCTTGGAAGCCGCTCACATGCTTCAACAAGTTGGTATCTCAGCTCGCGTCATCAATATGCACACCATCAAGCCGTTGGATGGCGAGATGCTCAACAAGGCTGCTGATGAGACCCGTATGATCTTCACCATTGAAGAGCATCAGGTTGCAGGCGGTTTGGGTGGTGCCGTAACAGAGTTTTTGGCCGAAAACCATCCTATCCGTGTTGTCCGTATTGGCATGAGCGACCGTTTCGGTGAGTCGGGACAGGCTTCAGCTTTGATGCATAAGTGTGGCCTTGATGCCGCAGGCATCGTTAATCGGGTGCTAGAAATGGTCGCCAATGATGACCTCAGCATTTATATTCGCAAGATGGGCATGCCTTTCAACACTTATCCCAAGAAGCTGTATAATAGCAAGATACTATACGAAGGCTACGACTATCATGATGAGTCGACTTTTGCGACCTGTCATGATACACAGGTCTATAAGCATTATATTGACCAAGGCAAACGGGGACACGAGGTGCGCGAGACATTAGCCCGTGCTCTCCACGACCATTTCATCACGCGTGAGCTGTACAAAATGCTCGACCTTTATGATGAGAAAGATGTCATTGGCATCATGGGAGGCCATGCCAAAAGGCGTGACGACCCACAATACCGCCAAATCGTGTTTTTGAGCAAGAAACTGACCGAAATGGGTCGCTTGATGGTCACAGGCGGTGGTCCAGGTGCCATGGAGGCCACACATCTCGGCGCTTGGATGGCGGGTAGGAGCGAGGCCGAGACCAACGAAGCAGTTGACATGCTAATGCCTTCGCCGACCTACAAGGATGAAGGCTGGCTTTGCCGTTCTTTCGAGGTAATGGAACGTTTCCCTCTGCAAACGGACTACCGCAGCCTTGCCATCCCGACCTATTATTACGGTCATGAGCCAACGGCGCCATTTGCTACCGACATCGCCAAATACTTCGACAACAGCGTGCGCGAGGATGGTATAGTCACCATTGCCAAGGGCGGCATCATCTACACGCCTGGCAGTGCGGGCACGATGCAAGAAATCTTCCAAGACGCAGGCCAAAACCACTACGAGAGTGAAGGCTACGCCAGCCCGATGATCTTCATGGGCAAGGACTACTACACGAATTGTATGCCCGCCTATTCATTGCTGAAAGACCTGAGCGACAGAGGCTTGTTTAAGAATATGATACTCACCATTTCTGATGACAACGATGAAATTATCGAGGCGATAGTGAGGTTTAGGGAGGGGGGGAGTAGTTAAAAACTTTCCAATTGAGGGATTTCTTAACCAGCATTTCTGAAGATGGCATGAATATGATCAGTCTATTCCAGTCATTTTCAAGATCCAAGGGGTGTATTTGACAATTTCTCTATCCAAGAGTTTGACATTGTCCAAATCGCTGAAAGGACGGATGTCATGGTGAATGAACAATTTCTTGTTGTTTTTGAGCGAGCCTTTGTAATCGGGAAATCCGTATTTGTCTTCTTCCGGTTTTGGCTTGCGAAAGCCCATCAAAAGTTTCTCCACGTTCCAACGGTTGTGTTCAACAGCAGCTAAGGTTTGGATTTCTGCTTCCGAAAGAGGGTCTCGGTCGTGACTTTTGTCGTCAGGCTTCAGTCCCCGCATAGCGCGAAGGGATGCCATTTTGCATGGTATGTTGAAGGCACAATAGAGGTTCGACCATTTCAGGGCTACGGTTAGTTCTTGCCAATAGCGTTCGGCATCTGCCCATAGGGTTTCCGATGGTGTCTCATCAAGGACTGATAGCTCCGCGAAACGGTATGTACTGTAGTCTGCTGTATTATAAAGGTAGTTGATGAGCTTCGCCCTCTTCATTGAAGTCTCATTGCTGCAATAGGCCATATCTTCCATACCGAATGGATACAGGTTGGCATAACGACCTTTACGCTTAGTGGTCTTCAACTTGCCGTCTTCAACGATGTTGTAATCGAAATCCTTGTCATCAGCTTTTCTGAGGTTAGTGACGAGGTTGTCGGCGTGGTCTTGTCGGATGAAGACGGGGACGGCGTTGTCGTAAACCTCGTCTGGCATGTTCATGCCCATCATAAAGTTATTACGTTGGTCGGCTATGGCGAGGAAGATGGAGAGGTATTGATGGTCTATATCCTTGGCCCAACTCGTTAGGAGGTTTTGAACCACTTCCGAATATACGTCACCTTTGATGAACTCGAACTCCACATCCAAATAGTCGCTTTTTGAAGCTTGTTGTGGATGGCTCGCGGATATTGATGTCAAATCTTGATAGAGATAGGATTGTACTTCAAAGAAATGACGGTTTCGGGTGAGGAACAGCTGCATTTCCTTGTCCATGTTCTGGTCAATGAAGGTGATGCGGGTTTTAGGCTTTTTGGTGCCTTCGTTGAAGTTTGGGAAGTGGAACATGTGTGCAGCCTCCATGGCAAATGAAACAGAAAAATAGGTGGTACCTACAAAAACCAGATGCATGTACCTCGAATCCTTTGGTCCAATGCCTTTGTCGTATATACGTGGATAGGAAATGGGAATCAGCGGATCGTTTTTTTCCTTGTATGAACGGTTGATGAACACCTGATGGGCCCAACCTGTGTAGAAGTTGTATGGTATGAATTCGATGTTCAACGCTCTCACGTTATCGAAGATTTCCGTGGTTTTGAAAGCGGCGTAGGTGTCCAGATCCTCGAAGACGCATATGATGCGCTTGGGCATTTGCTCGGATACGTGGTCTTTCAGGTAGGAGCTGACACTATCGACACATTCGATATTTGTGGCATCGTGGGAGGGCAGGGAACGTTTGCCCACGATGTAAATCTCCTTTGCGCTCTCAAGGTGGATTTCGTTGTAATACTCGCTGGCAGTACGTTGCCCATAGTTGACAATGATTTGGTCGAGTTGTTTCTTCGCTACTGATTTCTTCAGCTTTTCATTGATTTTTTTGGCATCGTATGCGGAAAGTAACAGGATGTATGCTTCTTTGTCTTTTGAGAAAATGTCCTCGATGATGGAAGGCACCATTTCATCGTAGCCCATGATGATGTGGTGGCCCGACTTGAGATAGTGGTTGAGCCCGTTTCTGTGGCTCTCCACACGGTCAACGATAGCATTGGTAATGACACCGACCAGCATGCCATTGAAAATGAGCAAACCGCACAGATAGGTCAAGATGCTTGCGATGAGCATCCAGCCAGTAACGTTTCCACCCATATAGAGGCGGTTGAGGGCATTGGTGTCAATCAATAAATAGATGGGAAGGAGCCAGGTTTTCAAACCATTGTCATGGCAGAATTGTCTCCATTCGCAACCTGAGAAGGATAGGAAGAGATAGGATAGCAACAAGGACACCAAAAGGATACCTATCAGTATTCCAATCTGTTTCCAAAAACTATTTGACAAAGCCCTGTCGAATCGGAGGAGCAGTTTGTTGCGTGTTTTAGACATTTTCAGATTCTTTGTTTGGTTTATTCTTTTGGCTTTTTCTCGATGCTCCATCCTTTTGCTAGGATGAATTTCAGTGTCTCGACCGCTGTGTTTCGGTCATATTCCTTCTCACTTTCAGGGATGCTGTCGTAATCAACAAGGCAAGGATGTTGCTTGAGGGCATCGTTTCGCTCGGGGCCATAGGTCCAGCCTTCGTTAATGCGGCCTTGGGCCCACTTCTCGTGTACGTTGCGCGCCGATTGTTCGATGAGTTGGAGCAGCTCATCGGAAAGTACAACATCGGAGGTGTCGATGGGGGAGGGGGTGTAGGGAGAGGCGCTCATTCCAACACCCTCCTCATCGCCCTCACCATCTGCTCCTCCATCAAGGTGCACTTCTCATCGGCTTCGATGATGGCGCAGAGGTCGGCCAAAAGGTCGATGCGGTCACCCTCGGTGGCAGCGTATAAAGGCTTGTTCTCGCGGATGCAAGTGATGACTTCGGCATCGCTCATCTTGGAGAAGAGCTTTTCCATCTTTTCAACGGTGTCGAAACCGCTCTTTTCGAGCATTACTTTCACTTCTTCCGATTTGATGTTGCCATCGATGTTGGCGGCATAAAGCATCACCAAGGTTTTGAATTCTTCTTTGTTGAGTGTCATGGCGTTATGTTGTTTAATTAACTACGTTGAATCTGAGATTTGTTTAACAGTTGAATTGTTGAATTGTTGGCAGTCAAACAGTTGAACAGTTCAACAGTCAGCAATTCAACAAAGGATTAACTATGCATCGGCTTCAGCAAATCGTTCACGGTCTTCACGGGGTTGAAGGTCTCGATGGGCACTTCGACGAAGATGGTGATCCAGTCGGCCATGGCGCCGTTCCAGAGACCGGGCAGTTCCAAGGCTTTCAACTCACGGCCGTCCTTCGACTTGTTGGAGATGAAGCCCGTGTTGGCATCCACATAGTCGGTCAGGCAGAAGGCCTCTCCCTTGTAGTTCCAGCAGCCGCACACGAGGTCGACAGGGTTGAAGTGGGTCGAGCCTTGGAAGATGGCTTCTTGAGCCTCGTCTTTGTGGTTGATTTGCGAGGATTCAATGATTTGCAGCGATACCTCGTCGTCAAGGTTCTTCACCCAGAAGGGACCGCCTCCAGGCTCGCCTTCGTTCTTCACCATGCCGCAGATGCGCATCGGGCGGTTAAGTTTGTTGTACAGATAGTCGATCTTTTCGATGTCGTTGTAACCGTTTACGAAGTCTGGGATGTCCATCATCAGTTGCTCTTTGGCGAAACGGATGGCCTCGTTCAACTCATCGGTAGAGACCGCACCCTGGTCGAGCATTTCCAAATACTCGAACGTGCGTTGCTGGAGGTGGAGTAGGAGACCTGCCAACACCTTCTTATATACGATGGTGGTCTGCGCCTTGGTCTCGGGCACGATGTTGTCGATGTTCTTGATGAAGACGATTTCCTCCCCGAGGTCGTTCAGGTTCTCGATGAGGGCGCCGTGGCCTCCCGGACGGAACAGAATCTTGCCGTTGTCCTCGCGGAACAACTCACCGTTGGCGTCGATGGCTACCGTGTCAGTGGATGGCTTCTGACAGGAATAGGTGATGTCGTATCGCACACCGTATTTCTTCTCGTAGTCGGCTTTCAGCGCGCCGACGGTCTTCTTGAACGGCTCTTCATGTTCTGGTGAGACGGTGAAGTGCAATTTGGCAACACCTTCGTTGTCGGTGGCATAACGGGCGGCTTCCACCAAATGTTCTTCCAAAGCCAGACGGTTGAATCCGTCATAGTGGTGGAACTTCAGCAAGGCCTTAGGTAGTTTGCCGTAGTTCAGGCCGTCTTCCAAAAGAAGGGCTTTCACAATGTCAACTTTACGGCCTTTCTTTAATAAGGTGTCGATGTCGTTGCCATAAAGGCGTTTGACGGCAGCATTGAGGTCGTCGAAGAAGGCGAAATTATGGATATGGGCGAAGAAGATGTCTGTGAATTTGGTCTCTTCGGCAGTCTCAATGAAGGCAAAGAGGTCTTTGAACATGCGCGATGCGGCACCCGAGGCGGGTACGAATTTCGTGAATTGGTAGAATTCCTTGTCGGCCTCGAAGTTGGCGGTCATCTGTTTCACTTGTTCCTCATCGAGGCGCAAAATGCCGTCGCCGAGGGTGGCGGGGCGCATCAGTTGGACATATTGCGTGCCACGTTTCAGCTGTGCAACTTGCTGTATTACTTGATTTTCGTTGATGTTTCTTTCCGAAAGCTGTTGAAGGTCTTTTTCTGTAAGCATAATGGTAGGTTTTTAAACGCTTCAAAAATAAGAAATTAAGTAATGCGAAGAAAAAAAACTACAAAAAATTTCTTCAATCGGTTGTAGCATTGAAAAAAGTTGTATCTTTGCAGCCGAAATCGAAAGATTCAACGAAGTCACATGTGTAGCATATGACTGAGTTAATTCAAGCCCAGGTGGTGAAATTGGTAGACACGCCACTTTGAGGGGGTGGTGCCGATTACGGCATGCAAGTTCGACTCTTGTCCTGGGCACTGATTCCAAGCCCCGATGGCGGAATTGGTAGACGCGTACGTTTCAGGTGCGTATATCGAGAGGTGTGCAGGTTCGACTCCTGTTCGGGGCACGGCAAAACAAGTAACCCTAATTGATTATCAGTCAGTTAGGGTTTTTCTTTTGCCGTTTTTGGCGTGCCGTGTCAACCATGTGTCAACGAAAGCATTCTATTCTCTTTCCATCCCCGGGAACGGCCTTGCAAAAACTTTCGGGAATGGTGTCTCAAACTCCATGTCTTTTTTCTTGTAGGGATGGTGGAAGCAGAGCTTATAGGCATGTAAACACAAACGACCTAAAGTGTTGTCACCATTGCCGTATTTTGGGTCACCCACCACGGGATGCCCGATGTCGGCCATGTGGACACGGATCTGGTTCTTGCGTCCCGTTTCCAACTGCAATTCCATCAAAGAATACTTCGCGTTAGAATAAAGCGTCTTGTAATAGGTCTCGGCGTACTTGCCGCCATTGTCGGTGGGACTGGAGTAGGTGATGAAAGCCTTGTTGTCCTTCAGCCACGAAGCCACCATACCTTCCTTCTTCTCCATGCAACCGCACACCACGGCTACATAACGACGGTCGTAGACGGTGTTTTTCCAGTCTTCTTCAAACGCTAAAGCCACTTCTTTGCTCTTGGCGAAAAGCATCAGTCCACTGGTGTCGCGATCGAGGCGGTGAATGGTGTGAGCACGGCAGCGTTGCTTCGTGTATATAAAGTATTCATTCAGAATGCCTTGTGCAGTGTCTTTCTCCTTGGTGGGGCTGTTGGTAAGCAAGCCTTCCTTTTTGTCGATGACGAGCAGGTATTTGTCTTCGTAAACAATGCTTAGCCATGGGCTATGGAAGCGTTCCTTGGCAGTGGGTTTACCGATTTCAACGACCATGCCAGGCTCAAGGGCGAAATCAAATTGTGTGGTGCGCTGGCCATCGACCGAAATGACCTTGTTGGCCAACAAGCGTTTGGCCTTGTTTCGGCTGATGCCGTCCAGTTTCTTCATCAAGAAATCCATCAACTGC
>CACXXW010000033.1 GCA_902771635.1 uncultured Bacteroidia bacterium
ATCAATCTTCCGAGATTTCACTCATCATGGCGCGATAGGCCGAAAACACATTGGCCCGCGAAAGGTAACCCAAGTACTTGCCTTCCTGGATGACAGGAATGTTGTATTTGCCCGACTTCTGGAACTTGTGCACAATTTCTTCCATCGGCTCTTCAGGATGGATGACATAATCAGGCAGTACAGCATAATTTTGGATTGATTGGTCGTAATGGCTTGAATCGAAGAGGATACTGCGAACATCATCGAACAGCACATGACCGCAAAAGAAGCCTTCCTTATCGACCACCGGGAAGATGTTGCGCTTCGATGACGACACCAAAGGCAACAGGTCGCCAAAAGTGCAATTCGGGTCAATCGGACTGAAATTGGTCTCAATCAATTGATTGATAGCCAACATATTAAGAATACTCTTATCCTTATTGTGCGTCACCTCCACACCTTTCTCTGCCACGGCATTGGTATAAATGGAATGGCTGAAAAACAATCGGTTGATGGCATAAGCCAAGGCTGACACAATCATCAAGGGCACGATAAGGGCATATCCATTGGTAATTTCAGCAATGAGGAAGATGCCTGTCAAGGGTGCATGAAGCATGCCTGCCACCAAGCCACTCATACCCACAAGGGCAAACTTGGCAGGGTCTAAGTTACCAATACCCAAATAGTTGACCAAAGTAGCAAAAAACAATCCGGTGAAGGCGCCAATAAACAAGGCCGGAGCAAAGGTGCCACCCACGCCGCCTGCACCGAAGGTGAAGGCCGTGGCGAAGGCTTTCAGCAAAATCATACCAGCGAACAGAATAATAACCACCAAATCATAATCCTTGAAGTTTTCAAACCAATGATTGCCGAAAACAGGACTATAATCGCCGCGCAAAGCCGAGTTGATGGCCTCATAACCTTCACCGTAAAGCGCTGGGAATAAGAAAATAAGGATGCCTAACAGGGTGCCACCAACGAGGAAACGCACCCATGGCGACCGCACTTTCTTGAAACGCTTCTCCACACTGAAGGTCACCTTGAGGAAATAGGCCGAAACAAGGCCTGCAAAGAGACCCAAACCAATGTAATACAAGGCATTGGACGGGATGAAGCCTTCGGCAATAACCGTAGGGTATTCTACCGTCTGGCCGAGGAACCAATAGGCCGTCAGGATGGCGACAAAAGAAGAGCAGATGATGGGTACCAATGCATTGAGTGACAGGTCTATCATAAACACCTCAAGGGCAAAGACAATGCCCGTGATAGGAGCCTGGAAAATGGCTGCCAAAGCAGCCGCGCCACCCATGCCTATGAGTTGAATGGTATGCTTATAATCGAGTTTCAGGATCTGTGCAATGTTGGAGCCAATGCTGCCGCCCGTCGACACACTGGGACCTTCCAATCCCACCGAGCCGCCAAAGCCGACCGTCAGGGCACTGGTGACAATGCTCGACCAAGTGCTGCTGCGGCTTACTTTGCCTTTGTTCTTCCTAATGGCATACAAGATGCCCGGGATGCCATGACCGACTTCCTTCTTCAAGACAAACTTACAGAATAGTATGGTCAGCAAGATACCAATGGCGGGACAAACGAAATACAGCAAATGGGAGTAGGAAAACGACGCGTTGATAACCTGGTTATACACCAGATCGCGAATGCCGTGGGCCAACTTCTTGATAATGACAGCAGCCGCACCGGCGAAGAAACCTGCTGGAATACTGAGTATCAGCATAAAACGACGGTCGGTCATGTGCGTCGCACGCCAAGCATTGAAGCGGTCAATCCATCCGTTGATTTTATCTTTGGCTTTACCCACGGTTATTCTCGTTTTTCGGCCGCTAAAATAGGAAAAAGTATCAAGCGAACTGAAAAGAAAGATTTTTTTCAGTATTTTCGCAGTCTAATAGATACGGGTAACAAATACCCCTTTGACCGTCATTGCGGGCTTGACCCGCAAATCCTCGCGATTCGACGATGCGAAGCGAGTCAATCCCTTAAGCGATAGGGACTCCCTTCAGCGCAAGGGATGGCGGATGTGCCTCCGCCATGACGGCGATAGGTGGATGATAGTGTTACCCAGACCGAAAAAAAATACCATAATGAAAATCGTAAGCTACAATGTGAACGGCATCCGCGCAGCCATCAACAAGGGCCTGCTGCAATGGATCAACGACTACCAACCCGATGTGCTCTGCTTCCAAGAGCTGAAAGCCACACCCGACCAGATTCCCTTGATGGACTTCGAGATGATGGGCTACCACCACTATTGGTTCCCTGCGCAAAAGAAAGGCTACAGCGGCGTGGGCCTCATCACAAAACAAGAGCCCGACAATGTGGTCTACGGCATGAACGAGCCTTTATACGACAACGAAGGCCGCTTTCTTCGTGCCGACTTCGGCGACCTCTCGGTGGTGAGTGTCTATCATCCCTCAGGCACCACAGGCGATGAGCGCCAAGCCTTCAAGATGGTGTGGCTCGACTTTTTCCGCAAGTATGTCAACGAACTGAGGAAAGAACGCCCGCAACTGGTGCTTTCGGGCGACTACAACATCTGCCACGAAGACATCGACATCAACAACCCAAGGAAACACGACACCTCATCGGGCTTCCTGCCCGAGGAACGCCAGTGGATGACCGATTTTCTCAACGATGGCTACATCGACAGCTTCCGACAGTTGGTGAAGGAACCCAACCAATACAGTTGGTGGAGTTTCCGCGCCGGTGCCCGCGCCAAGAACCTCGGCTGGCGCATCGACTACCACATGGTGACAGAGAACTTGAAAGACCGCATCGCCCAAGTAGGTATCCTGCCCGAAGTGATGCACTCCGACCATTGCCCTATCGTGTTGGAGTTGAAATAAAGTTTTCTTCTATTTCGGAAAAAATGTGTACCTTTGCAGCGGATTTAAATCCAATGGCCTTATAGTTCAAGGGATAGAACGGAAGTTTCCTAAACTTTAAATCTAGGTTCGAGTCCTAGTGGGGCTACAAAATTTCAGATAGCAAACAATTGGTTTTCAGTTGTTTGCTATTTCTTTATATTTCATTTTGATGCAATAATACGCACAAATCAGCGTTATCATCCCATAAATTTGTATTTTTACCGCCAAATTCATCACTATGAACAGATTCAGATTTACCCTCCTCATAGCCGCATGGCTCGTTTCCACCTTCGCTATCGCCCAAGACGGCGTTTCCATCGGCAACTGGCGCACACACCTGCCCTATCAGAAAGTGATTGGTGTTGAGCCCATTGGCAACAAAATCTATGCTGCCACGCAGTATGAGCTGTTTTATTATGACACCGAGGACAATTCCATCAACATCCTCAACAAAATCAATGGCTTATCGGACATCGGCATCAGCACCATTGCCTACAATGAAAGCCAACGCAAGCTCTTTGTGGCCTACACCAACGCCAACGTCGACCTCATCGACTACGACGGCAACATCCATAACATGAGCGACATCAAGGACAAGAACATTGTGGGCAACAAAAGCATCAACCATGTCTACTTCAATGGCGACTTGGCCTATGTGGCCTGCGGATTCGGCATTGTAGTCTTCGACCTGAAGAAAGAAGAGGTAAAGGACACTTATTATATTGGAAGCCAAGGTGATATGGTGAATGTCACAGACGTGGCTTTCTATAATGGCCGCATCTATGCCTGCACCGACAATGGCATTTACTACGCATCACAAGATGCCCAAAACTTAGCCAATTATGCCGCTTGGCATTTCGACACCAGCCTCATCCATCCGCATTTAGCCTACTCTGAAATGGAAGTGTTTGGTGGCAAACTGTTGCTCAACTACAATGGTGGCTTCAATACCGACACTCTCTTTGTGTTTGACGGTAGCCATTGGGAGTATTTCGACAAAGAAAATGTCAGCGAGAAAAAACAAATGCGCGCTTACAACGACCGGCTACTGCTGACCAACCGTTACAATGTCTCAGTACACGACATCAACCTCAACCAACAGCAATCTATATATTCACCTGGTGGTGGCATTGAACCTCTCGCTGTGGCTCTCGACGGCAACGGCAACTACTGGATTGGCGACACTAAACGAGGACTCATTAAGACCTCCGATGGCTGGAACTATATGGATGTGAAACCCAACGGCACTGCCTCAAAAAACGTCTTCGAGCTCAAGGCTTGTGATGACCAAGTCTGGATTGCCACTGGAGGACACGCATCCAATTGGAGCAAGCGCTATATGCGTGATGGCGTGGCCCGTTTTGACGGCTCATGGACCATCCTCAACAATACCACCTTGCCCGACTTCAACGAATACACCGACTTCATTTGCACCGCTACCAACCCCAACGACCCATCAGTCACCTACGTGGGTACCTGGGGCTATGGTATATTGAAATTCAAGGATGATGAATTGGTGGAGGTCTACAACGAAGAAAATAGCTCGCTGCACCACTGGGTTAGCGACCCGAACCTCATCAACATCAGTGGCTTGGCCTTCGATAGCAAAGGCAACCTATGGGTAGCCAACACAGGAGCACCCAACCTCCTCTCAGCGATGGAGCCCAATGGCACTTGGCACTCCTTCAATCTTGGCGGTAGCATTAGTGCCATCGACATCGGCACATTGCTCATCGACCATAACGACTACAAATGGATAATACGCCGTAATGGCGAAGTCATTGTCTTCAATGACAATGGCACTCTCGATAATCCTACTGACGACCAAACGGTTAACCTCAACACAGCTACAAGCAACGGCAAACTCCTCGGTTCGGTCAGCTGCCTTACTGTAGACAACAAAGGCGCCGTTTGGGCTGGTACCGACAAAGGTCCTTGCCTGTTTTCCGATACAAAGAAGATTTTCAGCGGAGACAACTTCGACGCTACACAAGTACGCGTGCCTCGCAACGACGGTACCGACCAATATGACTTCTTGTTTGCCGAATCCAATGTGCTTTCAATGGCAGCCATGGAAGGTTCCGAACAGATTTGGTTTGGTCTTGAATCGGGCGTCTATCTCATGTCGTTTGACGGCAAACCAAAAGAAATCCATTACTTCAACACCAACAACAGTCCCTTGCTCGATAACGCCGTCACCACCATGGCCATTGACAAGAGCGGCGAGGTGTTTTTCGGCACAGCCAGCGGCGTCATCTCCTATCGTGGTGAATACGCCACCCCCGAACCCGAAATCAGTGAAGTGATTGCCTATCCCAACCCTGTAAGACCTGGTTATAACGGTTTTGTTGGCAT
This sequence comes from uncultured Bacteroidia bacterium, assembly GCA_902771635.1. Taxonomy (GTDB): domain Bacteria; phylum Bacteroidota; class Bacteroidia; order Bacteroidales; family F082; genus Limimorpha. The sequence continues at coordinate 5,220 of CACXXW010000033.1, forward strand.
CAAGGGATTGGTTTCCAATTCGTTGGTAAGAATCACTACTGTCGACGGCACCTTTGTCACTCAGTTGATTTCAGAAGGCGGTCAGGCCGTCTGGGATTGCACCAACATCAATGGTGAGAAAGTCGAACCTGGCGTTTATTTCATCTTCGTCAGCACCAAACAAGGCACCGACAAGTTTGCCACCAAGATCCTGATCATGAACTGATGGACAACACAATCCAAGGCATTGTCCTGCAATCCATCCGCTATGGTGACACCAGCCTCATCGTGAAGGTGTACACCCGAAGCCTTGGTCTGCGCTCCTATATGGTGAAAGGTGCGTTCAATCGCAACTCGAAAAGCCGCGCAGCCTTGTTTCAAAACCTACACCTTATTAATTATGTGGAAGCCGGCAAACCCAACAAAGGCAGTTTGGGCTATCTGAAGGACGTGCAACTCACCACTATCTACCAAAGCATCCCTTTTGTGATGAACAAGAGTGCCATCTTGATGTATGTCAGCGAATTGCTTTCAAAGACCCTAACGGAACAAGAGCAAAACGAACCACTTTACGACTTCATCGCAAAGTCGCTGCTATGGCTCGACTTGGTGGAACAAGACTATGCCAATTTCCCATTGTTTTTCACCTTGGAGCTGACCCGTCACCTCGGATTCTATCCCAAAGCCAATCATGAAAACGGCTATTGCTTCGACATGATGGAGGGTTCATTTGTCCACGACATGCCTGTGCATCCCTATTGCTTTGAGGCAGAAAAAGCATGGTTATTGTCGCAATTGCTCAACGTAAGCATTGATGAAGCTTGTCGCTTGCCCTTACGCGTGAGCCAACGCCAAGAGTTGCTTGACGGACTCATCATGTTCATGCGGCTTCATGCCCCAGTGATGAACGACTTCCATTCACACGAGGTACTGAAGACCGTCCTAGAATGAAAGCCCATCATTTCGAAATCGCCCACCTATAGATTCCATTCAGGAATGACATAGGTGGGCGATTTCAAGAAAATGTTGTAAAGTGGATCTATGGTCTTTACTACCACAAATTACTTCAAATCAACGGTGGTCTGGCCTATCAGCTTGCCACCTTGTTCATACACGTCAATAAAATAAGTGCCAGGCATCAGCTCGTAAGCATCAGGCTTCACATAGTAGGCACGCACAGCGGTCTCAGTGCCGTCGTAGTTGACTCTCACCTTCTCAGTGAACTGCAAGGTCTCGCCGTTCGACTTGAAGGAATACTCATCGCCAGTGCCCTTGCTGATGATGGCACGCTTGGGGTCGGCGATGCGTACATAGAACAACTTCGTACCTGGCTCAATGAGCTCGTTGGCCGCCACATTGAAGTCGATTCTGATACGTTCGGTACGGCTGGCCCGATCAGTATCCGACTCCTTGCCACTGCCCTTGAAGCGCACGGCTTTGGCTTTGTAGTTGGAGATTCTCATCGTAGCAGCTTGGTTCACCTTGTTGGTCAGCTCTTCCTTCTGACGGGTGAGAGTAGTGTTTTGACGGCGTTCGGCTTGGAATTCCTCACGGATACGCTCGTTCTCGGCCACCAACTCACGATTGACAGTATAGAGGGAGTCCATCTGACGCACATAACGCTGCGAAATGTCTTGCAAGTTAGCCAATTTCTTCTTGATGCGGTTGTAATCCCATTGTGAATCAAGGAGTTTCTTGATTTCAACGGCATCGGCTTGAATGATGCTGTCTTTCTCGGCCAGTTCTAGACTCAACTCGCCATAGCTTTCTTTCAATTCGTTATGCACTCTCATCAGGCTATCCACTTCGGCCTGAAAGTCGAGACGCTGCATCTCCTTTTCAGCTTCAAGGGCTTCCTTTTCGCTCTTCAATGACGACCTGCTCACCAGAGCGATAATCAAGCCGATAACCAACAAACCCAGCAAGGCATAGAGCCAATAGGGTTGTTTCGATTTTTTCTTATTTTCTGAATCCATGACTTATTTGTTTTGTTTCAATTCATGTTTTTATGCTGCAAAAATAACAATATTCCTCAAACGAGCATTGTTTATTTCACTTCTTCACATGGCTCCACTTTTGCCCTTGGGATATGGACTGGAATGCACTGTCCCACCACATCAATATAGACAATGAGATGGCGTTTGTTGTAAATGGTCTCAAGCCGGCCTGTAAGGCCCTTCATGGGACCATTGATAATCCTCACCTTCTGACCCACTTTCAGCTCCTCATTGTTCATCATCTTATACTCTTCGCCTTTATCGAAATCGCTCACAAACTTCTTGATGGCAAGAATCTGATTCTCAGGAACAACAACTGCCTGCCGCTCAAAGGTTACAAACTTAATCACGCCATACACATTCAAGATAGGTATGTATTCCCTTTCGTTGGAATACACGAACACATACGACTTGAACAACGGCTCTTCCACTTTCTTTTTGCGGTCGCTCCATTGCTTAACCTGCGTAATCAGAGGCAAATAAGCCTTATAACCTCCTTCTTCAAGTTGCGACAGCACTTTCTTCTCCATCCGCGACCTGACATAAAGGGCATGCCAGTACCTCTCGACACGGTTGTCCATCATGTGACTCTTTTACACCTTATCCTCTTTCTTTTCCTTATGATGACGGCTCTTTTTCTTGTCACCTTCTTCGCTCTCGCCGTAATAGTCACTAGTATCTCCTCCGTAACCATAGCCATAACCATAGCCATAACCGTAACCATACCCATATTTCTTGCCACCATAGCCATAACCCTTTTCAGCCTTGACACCATTAATGACAATGGAGAAATGCATTCCACGGTCTTCAAGGTCTTTGATAAGGCCACCAAATGCGTTCTTGTTGGTCACGCCCTGACGGACAATAAAGAGGTTGGCATCGGAATGGCGCATGAGCAGCAAGGAATCGGTGACAAGGGCGATAGGCGGTGTGTCGATAATGATGTAATCATAACGTTTCCTCAGTTCGGCAAACAATTCATCGCACTTTGCAGAAGCAATCAGCTCAGCTGGGTTAGGCGGTATGGGGCCGCTCGGAATGATATCGAGGTTCGGGATTTTCCCAGAACGCTGAATGATGTTATCCAAACTCTCCTTATTGCCTAAGAAACTGCTCAGACCCACGTTATTGGATAAACCAAACTCTGGGAAAAGCCTGGGTTTTCTCAGGTCGAAACCTAACAATACGGTTTTTTTGCCATAAAGCGCATAAACGGAAGCAATATTGATACTGTTGAACGTCTTTCCAATGCTCTGCGTGTCGCCTGTAATCAAAACCGTGCAAGGCAGTTTGCTCTGCGTGATGAATTCGACATTGGTACGAATAGAGCGGAAGGATTCTGCAATAGGCGACTTGGGGTTGTTGACCACCAAAAGCGGGTCTTTGGCATTGCTTTGGGCCACCATTCCAATAACAGGGAAGTTGGTCAGTTTTTCCACATCCTTGCGGTCGGAGATGGTCACATTGAAGAAGTTCTTCAGGAAGAGGAACAGGGCAGGGATCATCAGACCTATGAAAACAGCAACAAGATAGTTCATCATCGTTCGAGGCGCGATGATGCGAGTTCTCTCCAAACGTGCTTCATCAAGAATCTCGTTGTCAGGGGTGTTGGAAGCTTTCAAGATTTGGGCTTCAGCGCGACGGCGCATCAGATACTTATAGGTTTCATCCGTGAAATCACGATTGCGTTGAATGTTAATAAGCTGTTGTTGCTTGCCAGGCAGTTGCCGCGACTTCACTTCCAATGAACCAATGCGGCGCTCAATCTCGTTGAGGCTCATCTGGGCATTGTTCACCAAATTATTGACATTCTCAAGCAAAGCTCTCTTTGTCGTAACAATCTGTTCATTGAGTTTTACAATCTGAGGGTGCTGCTCGGTTTGGGTGAGCAACTGTGTAGCCTTGGTCTGCGACAAATTGACAAGTTCACGGGTTAGCTGGTTGAGCAAGGGGTCGTTGATACCCATTGTGCTGGGAGCGGCCAGATTCTCGGGATCATCAATTTGCACCCTAATATAGTCTTGCAAACGCTGGTAAATCTTCAAATTAACAACCGCTTCTGCTCTTTCCCTCTCTAAAGCTTGAAGATTGGTATATACCTGATTGGTCTGTAAGTCAAAGTTCATAAGGTCATTCTCCTGACGGAAATCCTTCAAATCCGTCTCAGCTTGACTCAACGATTCCTGAATGCCACTCAGCTCATCATCAATGAATGCAATCGTATTTTCTGAAACCAGATTCTTTTTCTCCAATCCACGATTGACGTACTCGTTCATCAACAAATTGACAAAATCCACGATTTTCAGCCTGTTGGTACCCTTCATGCTCACCGATGCCACAGAAGCTTGTTTGGTGAGGGGGCCTACAGAAAAGCTGCTCATTTGTCCTACAAGAGAGGAATAACTGTTGAGCCAGAAAAACATCTTGTGGTCATTACCTGCGTCGTGGTTAAATTCAGCCTTTCTAGTAATGCGGATCCGATTGTAGCCATTGTCAATCCAGGCACCTTGTTTGTATTCTCCATTAACATCAATCTTGATATTTGGTTCGTATTCCACCTGTTGACATAAAATGAAATCATACTTGAAAAGACCTTCGCCCGTGGCATGTAGACTGATATTGTCATTGTCCAAGAAAGCTATTTCATAGGTCAATCCCACGGCTTGGGGAACACTACGTTCAAATTCTACATAGAATGGCGCATCTTTGTACATCTCATGACTGGCGATGCGACCCTTATCCAAATAGGTTACTTCTATGCCCATTTTTTTCACCACACGTTCAATAAGCGTATACGAAGTCATAATAGCAATCTCATTGTCCATATTCTGCACACCGCCAAAGTTTCTAGTGGTCATAATGGCCGTAGGGTCAATATCGTTATTTTTCTCTTTGATAAGCACAGTACCTGAAGTCTGATATACTTTGGGTGCGTAACGGTTGTATACAAAACAAATGGCCAAAGCCACCAAAACGAAGATAAGGAATAAATACCAATGATTCAATGCGACATAAAACACCTGTTTAATATCGATTTCTTCTTTTTTCTGTTGAGGATTTATTTTTTGTTTCTCGTTTGCCATAGTTTCCAGAAGAATTAAATTATTTTCTAAAAATACTATAAAGAGTCACACCTAAAGTGACAATAGAAAAGACTGTAGAATATGGGAAGGTGGTGAAGCCCCATTGCTTAATCTTCAAAGGTTCCACATAAATAATGTCGTTGGGTTTCAGATAATAATATGGTGAAGAAAGAATATCGGCCTGACCCATATCGACAGTAACAATCTCGGAGCCATGATCGGTTTGACGGATAATCTTCACATCGTTCTTTTTGGCAAAACTGGTCATGTTACCCGCCAAGGCCACAGCCTCAAAGAGGTTAATCTGCGACTGGTAAACCTTATACATACCCGGTCTACTCACTTCGCCTAACAAAGTCAGATTGAAACTGGCCAATTTAACCACTAGCATACTTCCATTGATATAAGTATTGATAGCCGTTTGCAACTTGTTTTTGGCTTCATCAACTGTCAAGTTCTTTACCTCTATTTTTCCAACCAAAGGCATTTCCACGTAACCGTCTTCATCAATAGTAGTGGTTTGAAGATAGATATTGGCATCATTAGAAAGATAGCCTCTTACGTCACCATTGATGGAGGCTGCACTGCGCTCATCAATGGTGTTAACAACATGAATGTAAAGATTGTCTCCTGGCTGTAATTTATAATCAACAGTGCGGTCGTTGACATAATCTTTAGAAAGGTTTTCAGCAACCATCTCAGCGTTCTTCAAATAAAGCATCTTTTTCTGGGGTACGCACGAAGCAAAGACCACGGCAAAAAGCACCGCAATCACTCCAATTTTCAATAACCTGCTCATGTATTTCATAATGATTTGTAATTTCAATTGTTTATAAGGGTCAATTCCTTCACTCCCACTACGGGTGTGATAGGCATCTTTTGTTCAAGCCTAAATCGATATTTGCCTGGGTCGGTAATTGTCAACTGCTTATTGATGGGCAACGTGAAGGTATAGCATCCATCCACTTTTTCGACGTTCCAGTGACCTTCCTCATCCTTCAGGTTAAACTTGTATCCCTTAGCGCGATAAGGGTCTTCATGTTCATCAAAAACAGTAAAAACCAACGAAATGTCGTTGTAGGGATAATCATCAGTGAAACTGATGCGTAAACTGAGATCGTAGGTCGTTACTTTGGTAATGTCAATGTCTTTAGTCACATAATCAAATCGTTCCCACACGGTTCCATAGAAACTGCGTTGCAACAACTCCTTGTTGTCCATCTGTTGCCCACATCCGAAAAGGCAAAGGAAAAAAGACACAACTAAAACTCGGTACACTTTCATTTTTTTTGCATAAAAACGTGCAAATATACGGAAAAATTGTCATTGGCTTTGCTTTTATCCTCTGATTTTGATTGAAAAAATTTTTTTTTGAAAAAACAGTCAAGACCCCTTTCCACTTATAAGAAAATCATATACTTTTGTAATTCACAAAATTCATCATGAGAACGGGCAATAACAATTTGACAAACAGGAAGTTGTTGGTAATGGGTGTCTTCATTGCCATAGGTGTGGTTTATCTTATTAGGCTGTTTTCGCTCCAAGTGCTCGACAAACATTACAAACAGTTGGCCGACAACAATGCCTTGCGTTTCGTTACCCAATATCCTGCCCGTGGAAAGGTGTACGACCGCAACGGAAAACTTTTGGTGTTCAACGAGGCCGTCTACGACTTGATGGTCACCCCAAGACAAGTCGCGGAGGCTATAAAAACAGACACCCTGAACCCCTTTGACACGGTGACGTTCTGCCATCTGTTGGAAATCGACAAGGCCTCGTTCATCGAGCGAATGAACAAGGCCAAGCATGAGTCATATTTCAAGCCATCTCCTTTCATGACCCAAGTCTCGAAAGAAAACTATGCCCATATCGCCGAGTTGCTCTACCGCTTCCCTGGTTTCTTCTTTCAAACGCGTACCGTTCGTCACTATCCCAATGCCATCGCTGCCCACACTTTGGGTGACATCGGCGAAATCAGCAAAAACGAATTGGATAAAGATGAGGAAAACTACTACCGTCAAGGTGACTATATCGGCAAATCGGGCATCGAGAAGTCGTATGAGAAAGAGCTGCGCGGTGTGAAGGGCCTGAAAGTGATGATGGTGGACGTGCACAACCGTGAGATGGGCAGCTTTATGGATGGCGAGCTCGACAAGGAACCCGTGGCCGGAAAGGACATCTACCTCGGCTTGGACGCTGATTTGCAAGCCTATGGCGAACAACTCATGGTCGGCAAGATTGGCTCCATCGTGGCCGTCGAGCCTTCCACTGGACAGATTTTGGCTTTTGTCACTAGCCCTACTTACGACCCCAACCTTCTCGTAGGCCGTGAACGTGGTACCCACTACAACGAGCTGAAAAACGACCCGATGAAGCCTCTCATCAACCGCGCTATCAGCGGCACCTATCCTCCCGGCTCTACCTTCAAGACTGTCGTGGGGCTTATCGCCATGCAAAGCGGCAGCATCACACCCGCCACCTGTTTCCACTGTAGCGGCCCAGGCTCCATGCCCATCAAATGCACCCACAGCCATGGTTCGAGCCCCGACTTCGCCAACGCCATCATGAACTCGTGCAACCCTTATTTCTACGAGTCGTTCAAAACCACCATCAACAACCCGAAGTTCGGCAACATCAAGAATGGCTACCAGTACTGGAAAGACATGACTTACAAGATGGGGCTCGGACGCAAGTTCGACACCGACATCCCTTATGAACGCTCAGGAAACATCCCCTCACGCGAATATTACGACAAAATGTACGGAGGGCAATGGAACTCGGTGACTATCCGATCGTTAGGCATCGGACAAGGCGAAGTCTTGGTGACACCCTTGCAACTTTGCAACATCGCCGCCTTGATAGCCAATGAAGGCTATTATTATCCACCTCATCTGATTAAGTGTTTCGGCGACACCACGGCCATCCCCGAGGTGATGACCACCAAAGTAGACCCTGGCATCGACCGGAAATACGTCCGCACGATGAAACAAGGCCTGCGTACCGTGTTCAGCGGTCCCGCTGGCACTGCGCGTCGCTACGAGTTGAAGGACATCCCACAATGCGGCAAGACGGGCACCGCCCAGAACCCGCACGGCAACTACCACTCCAATTTCATTGCCTTTGCCCCTGTCGACAACCCAAAAATCGCTCTTGCCGTCATCATTGAGAACGGCGGTTACGGTGCCACCTGGGCAGCTCCCATCGCCAGCCTGATGATAGAGAAATACATACGCGGCTATACGGTGCGCGAAGATTTGGAAAAACGCATTATGGAAGGCAGAATCTCATATAAGAACGAACGATGAACGAAAGAAACAGCATCATAGGAAAAATCGACTGGGTGACTGTGCTGATTTATTTAGCCTTGGTCTTGATAGGTTGGTTCAGCATCTTCTCGGCCAAATACAACGAATTGCACCCCAGCATATTCGACTTCTCGATGGAGTATGGTAAGCAGATGATCTGGATTGGCATGGCACTCCTTTTGGGTTTCATTATTCTACTCATCGATGCCAAGTTCTTCAACGCTTTTTCGCTATGGATTTACTTCTTCTTCCTCGCCAGTTTGTTTGTCGTGCTGGTCTACGGCAAAGCCACCAATGGTGCCACTTCGTGGATTGAGTTTGGCCCTGTCAAGTTCCAGCCTTCCGAATTCGCCAAAATGGCCACGGCTTTGGCATTGGCAGGTTATCTCAGTCGTTTGGACGTTGACCTGCAAAAGCGTAAGAACCAAATCATTGCCGCTCTTCTTGTCCTCGCCCCTATGGCGCTCGTATTGCTCCAAAACGACACAGGTTCGGCCATCGTGTTCGTTTCTTTCATCTTCGTTCTTTACCGCGAGGGCTTCCCTGGCACAGGATTGGTGATGGTAGGCGGTGTGGTGGCCATACTCCTGTTTGTCCTCACCTTAGTATGGAGCCAAAAAGTAATGTACATCATCCTTGGTATCCTATTTGCCCTCACCTTGACTTACTACTTGGTTACCAAGAAGAAAGGCCTGTTCAAGATGTTGGGCATATTCGCTTTTATGTTTGTGTTCGTATTTTCGGTCGACTATGCCTTCAACAAAGTATTACAGGAACACCAACGGAACCGCGTTCTGGTACTTTTGGGTCAGCTCGATGACCCGCAAGGCGTGGGCTACAACGTGCACCAATCGAAGATTGCCATCGGTTCGGGCGGCTTCACGGGCAAAGGCTTCCTGCAAGGCACCCAAACCAAATACGACTTCGTTCCCGAACAGCACACAGACTTCATCTTTTGCACCGTAGGCGAGGAAGGTGGTTTCTTGGGTACAGCCGTTGTGGTATTGCTCTATGTAACACTATTGGTACGAATTATCCTTCTTGCCGAACGACAACGATCCACCTTCAGCCGCGTGTATGGCTATGCCATCGCCGGCATCCTCTTTGTCCATGTGGCCATCAACATTGGCATGACCATCGGTTTGGTGCCCGTCATTGGCATCCCCCTACCATTTCTGAGCTATGGTGGTTCCAGTATGCTGGCCTTCACCATAATGTTGGCCATTTTCGTGAAACAGGATGCTAATCGATTGAATATTTTATAAATCCCCGTAAATCGACGTAATCCCAAACCTCTTGACGTCAAACAACCCTTGGTCGCTGAGTTTCAGCTCTGGTATGACCAACAAAGCCATGAACGCCAAAGTCATAAAGGGAGCATAAAGGGTTGAACCCAAACGTTTGGCCAAGGCATCGGCATTCTGATAAGCGGCCGCTACCTCGTAGCCGTCCTCATTGCTCATCAAACCTGCCACGGGCAACGGCACTGCTACCATTTCCGTACTGCAATAAGCCGTCACACCACCCGTATGCTCAATGAGCAAATTGACCGCATGAAGAATGTCCTTATCGGTGACACCCACCGCCACAATGTTGTGACTGTCGTGGGCCACACTCGAAGCCAAGGCTCCACGCCGCAGCCCAAAGCCCCTAATGAAGGCGACCGCTGGTCGGGAAGGTTTGTATCGGTTAACGACAACTATCTTCAGGATGTCGCGCTCCACATCGCTGACAACACCTCCATCCACTACTTTCGGTTCAATAGTGAAACTTTTTGTAATCAACTGTCCGTCAACGCAATCTATCACCCTTATCATTTTGCCTTCATCCGGAACAAACAGATCTTCTGCCTTAATGAATTCGGCTTTGAAGATATTTGGAGTCTCCCTTTCCTTATAATCGATGTTCGACACTCCATTTTCTGCCACCAACACACCTTTAATATAGGTCTGCTTGGCAACAGGACGGTGTAGGTCATCGACTACGATGAAGTCGGCATCATCACCCGTTTGAAGCATACCCACATTGAGGTTGTAGTGTCTCACAGCATTGAGAGAACTCGCCTTCAACACATCCAATACATTGTAACCCAGCGCAATGGCTCTACGCACCAAATTGTCGATATGGCCTTCCACCAGTTCGTTGGGATGCTTGTCGTCGGAGCAAAACATCAGTTTGTCGGGATAGGTGGCCATCAGCGGTATCAAAGCCTCAAAATTCTTGGCCGCGCTGCCTTCGCGGATGAGAATCTTCATACCAAGGCTGATTTTCTCCAAGGCTCCCGCTAAACGGAAACATTCGTGGTCGGTGGTGATGCCTGCGCCGACATACTTTTGCAAATCGTTGCCAGTCACAGCGGGGGCGTGGCCGTCTATGGGTTTCTTGTTGCTTATGGCGGCAGCGATTTTCCGCATCAACTCAGGGTCTTCATGGATGACACCGGGGTAGTTCATTACCTCCGAGAGGTAATAGATGTCGGGCGAAGCCATCAACTCCTCTATGTCGTTGGCATCGAGTGTGAAACCTGCTGTCTCAAACGCAGTAGATGGCACACAACTCGGCGCACCAAAGAAAAACTTGAACGGTACCTTTTTACCGTTTTCAATCATATATTGGATGCCTTTCTTCCCCAGCACATTGGCGATTTCATGCGGGTCGCTGACCGTGGCCACCGTGCCGTGACAGGTAGCCAGCCGGGCAAACTCCGACGGTACCAGCATGGAGCTTTCAATATGCACATGAGCATCGACAAAACCCGGCATGATATATTGTGTGTTGCCTACGGGTTGTTCTTCTATCTTGGTGATTTTTCCGTTCTCGACGACAACCACGCCTGAGAAAATCCTGGAATTGACGAGGTCGACA
>CACXXW010000034.1 GCA_902771635.1 uncultured Bacteroidia bacterium
ATCATCCTCGGTATCGTGCTCTGTAATGTCACCACACAAAAGGAGGCCTTGGCCCAACTCGGTCACCCTGTGATGTGGCTGAATATCCTTTCCTTTGTTTTGGCGAGTATGCTGGTCAAAACCCAATTCGCCAAGCGACTGGCCTTGGCGTTCGTCATCAAGTTCGGCAAGAGTGCCAAAGGTGTGCTTTGGAGTTTCTTGATCATTAATTTGGTGTTGTCGGCCTTTATCTCGGCCACAACAGTGAAGGCCACCATCATGTTGCCCATCTTCATGACGGTGTGTGCCATCTATGGTGCCTCCAACGGCAACCGCAACAACTTTGGCCGCAACCTTGTCATCCAAAACCTCTTCCAGGTGAACATCGGTGCCAATGCGTTCTATACGGGTAGCGGCGCTCACCTGCTGGCTATCTCGCTCATCGCCGGCTTCGTCGGCAGCTGCGACTTTGGTTATTCCGACTGGCTCGTCTCTTGCGGCCCGATGAGTGCCTTGATTCTCGTGATAGGCTTGTTGCTGGGCACCTATGTCTTCTTCCCGATGAAGAAAGAAGAGCAGGTGCCTCAAATCGAAGGCGGCTTGGAGCGACTGAAGGAAGAGTTGAAGGCTATGGGAAAGATGAAGGCCGAAGAATACAAGGCCGTGGGCATCTTCGTGTTGGTGCTCGTCCTTTGGGTCACGAAGGGCACCTTCCATAACATTGACGAAACCATCGTTGCTTTGTTGGGTGCCGTCCTCGCCCTGTTGCCGGGCATCGGTGTGGTGAAATGGAACGACGTCGACATACCTTGGCACTTGATGCTCTTCTCGGCAGGTGCGTATACATTAGGCTCTGGCCTCAATGCTACTGATTTGCCCAACACCATGGTCAATGCCGCTTTCGACAGCCTCGGCATCACAGCCAACACGCCTTTCTGGGTGTTGTATGTCATCCTCACCTTCTTGATGATGTATTCGGGCTTGGTCTTCCAAAGCAAGACCATCCGCACCATGGTCTTCGTGCCCATCGCCTTGGGTGTGGAGGCCCGTTTCGGCTTCCCAGTCATGAGCCTCAGCTTGCCCGTGGCCATGCTCATCGAGCACTGCTATGTGCTGCCCTTTAACAGCAAACCCGCTGCTTTGTTGTACAACACCAATATGTACAGCCAAACTGACGCTTTCAAGTTCGGTATCACCATGATGACCATCTCATGGGTGCTCATCCTTGTCTGGGGCGAGACGGTACTGCATTGGCTGGACATCACGCCAGGGTTGTTCTTGGTGAAGTAAAATGTGATCTTCTTTTTGCATTGCAAATGCTGATGTTCACGGCTTCCGAATGGCGCATTCGGAAGGGCGGATGATGAGTGGGGTCACCTATCCAACTCCACTCCCGCACCAACCCACTCAATCAGCTCCATCTCCATCCTCGTGCTATCCACCGCCGCCGTCCTGCTGCTTTCAGCGGGTGCATCCTTCGCCTGTGCGGCTTTCTCCCGTCGGCATCCCGCCAGCAGCATCCCGGCCGCCATCAAAGCCAAAGCCCAAATCCTCATCGCTCTCATAGTGTCTTATTATTATTAGTCTTATCAGTCCTTTCCCCCTCTTGAGTGGGTGCCGCTTCGCGGCGGGGGAGTTCCCACCTCGTTAGCACGTAAGCACGATACCACAAATAACAATGCAATTTATTCATCTCTTCATTCTTTGAATTATGCTCTCCAGCTTCGCCAGCAACTTCTTCCGTGATTTGGTTTGCCACAACTCATACATATCCAATTCATAGTCAGGCGAAAAACCGCTTGAAGCATCCTTGTTGTCAAAATCATAACACTTCCCAATGTTGATCATCGCCTTGATGCCCGATGGCAGAGTGAAATAATAAGGCTGCGCGTTGGCTCCTGCCGTTTTCTCTCCCATAAACACCACTTGCTTGTTTTGCGACAACATGATGGCAAAGTACTCCGCTGCCGACACCGTTTCGCGCCCCATCAACACATAGATGTTGCCATGATAGCGTTGCGATGCAGGAACAGGATTCACGAACTTGGCCCAACTTGGCTCTTGAAAACTCACGTTTTCAAAGGTGTGGTTCAAGTAGTATTCCTGATTCTTGGTAATGTCAATCTCCGTTTCTTTCTTTTCTTCTGGAATGAAATAAGAAGAAGCCATTGCGCTTGCATTGCTCACACGGTTCAGTGTCGGGTATCTGAAAATGGTGTCGTTATCCACCAAATAGCCAAGGACAGTGTCACAAAAAGAGCTGTAACCGCCCATATTATAAGATATGTTAATGATGAGGTTGTCAGCCTTTTGTATCTCTTCATAATGATTGAGAAACTCTTGGGAGAAACTCTCGTTGCAACTAGTCAAGGCGAGGTAAGCGAAATTGCTGGTCGTATCAGCAATAAAACTGTTCACTGTTCTCCAATAGTTGCCCCCAGTATAAAACATGTCGTTAAGCGCTCGTTTCTCTGGGTCAAGGTAATAGTCGGCATACACATTCACATCACGAACTTTGTCTTGGTCTTTGATACCCAAGCGGATTCTCTCGCCACTTTTCATCAGGCAGCAGTTGAGGTTGCCGAAATAAAACATGGCTTCGTGAATCTTGTATTCTTCGTTAGAGCAGGTTACGTATGGAATATGATACTCTCGGAAATAATCCAAGGCATCCATTCCGTTGATAGTCATTATCGTATCTCCAACATGCAATGAGTCCGCCATTCGGGTGCCGAAATTCTCGATGATGACATGGCCATCATGATAAGCGGTGGCCAACATGGGATAGGCGAGATGTCTCACAAGATGGTCAGGCGCGCCAAAAACCTTAGTGTGGCCATTGTTGAAGCAAGCCATGAACCGCTGAAGCGTTTTCCAATACTCAAAATCATCCTTGGTTTCAGTAACCTTGGGAAGAAACGCACGGTAAAGGCTGTCGATGTCCAGTCCGGGGCAGTTGTCCAAGTTCCCGAAGTTATACGACATTTCTTTCCACAGCACCGAAAGTTCGAATGCTTTTTGCTCCGCCGGAATGGTGGAAAGCTCTTGTGCTTGCATCCTCATCCCTCCCACCATCATCACCACAAGCATAATGTAGAATCTTATCGTTTTCATTGTTCTATAGGTTTTTATTAGTCTTATCAGTCCCTTCCCCCTCTTCCCCCTTTTAAGGGGGTGCCGCGCAGCGGCGGGGGAGTCCACTCCCTCTCCTGGAGGAGAGGGCCGGGGTGAGGTCGTCGTAAGCCCGTTAGCACGTTAGCACGCATAACGTCCCATAATGATGCCCCCCCAATCCGTAACAATTCTTTTTTAATAGAAATCAAACACTTCATAATACTTTGCGGGGCGGAGCATGATAAATTCGCCGTCCTTCCAGTCGCTTTTTGATACCGCTTCTCTGATTTCATCAATAATGCTATTAGCAGGATCAACATATTCAAATTTGATGTGATTCCGAACGTTAAAATCACTAGGAAAGCCTTTATAATACCCCCTAAATACACCCAAAAAATACTTACTGGATGGCTCAATTTCAATTGGTCCAAAATACTCAGAAAGTTCATCTGAAAAATTCGTAAACGTCATAATAGAATTAACCACCTGTAGCCACATATTAACTCGCACAACTCTATATGTACCAGAAGGAATATTATAAAAGATTCTGTTTCCTGTTCTATTGGACTTGAAAGGAGTTGAAGCGTATTGTTGATGCGTTTCAACATTCTCTAATACGACCTCTTCTAATTTAGTAAAAGATGAAATAATAATGATAGATGCATCGGGATCGTGGGGTGTGCTCAAGATTTTCGTCGACCCGCATGAGCTAAAAGCCAACAAAATGCCTAAGAAAGCAATCGTAATTGAATGTTTTTTCTTCATGATATTATGTTTTAATGATTTATATATAGATCCCTCGTTAGTACGATAGCACGTAAGCACGCATAACGAACTCATACATTCCCATATCCTTATTCCAACCGCATCTTATATAGGCTTCGCCTATCACGTCCGTTGGTCTGCCTGCTGTCCAAAAACATATAATACACCTCGCCATTATAGACCTGGATATTTTGCGGAAAATAGTGGTCGGTGAGCCGTATTTCTCTCTTCACCCTGCCGTTGCCCAAATCAATTTCCTTCAAGGTGACAATACCATCGGTGCTGAATTGGGCATAGCATTGGTTTGTGGCCTCATCCACAATCAGCTTCTTATCCCAAGGGTTATTGATCAACAGGTTCTTGAAATATCCCGTCCTATGAAACGCTATCCCGCATGAATCCACTCGACTGCCACGATTGTCATATTTCAACATGTAGTCATTCTCAAAATCAAAAACATAGATGGTGTCACCAATATAGAGGGCAGGACAATAAATCGGCTTAAACATGATGCGATTAAACGCATTGCTCATCATCTTTCTTCTCGCTTCAACCTCGTTTTCATCCGTGCTAAAGTTCATTTCCATCCTTTGCATGGCCAACGCTCCAGCTCTTTCTGGCCTTCCTTCCGACTGTGAGCTTTCTTCTGCCTCTGCTATCATCCTGTCTATTCTTTGGTCTCTTATGGCATCCATTCTGGCATTTTGGGCCATCTCCAAAGCCTCGCCTCTCAAATCGGCCATGACACTCACTTGTTTGTTGTTGCGGTTTACCATAAGATAAGCCAATTGCTGTTGCCTGTTGACATACTTCTGCAGTACCATAATACTGTCTGTTAGCAACTTGATAGGCTCCAGTTTCTGCCTGAAGGTTTCTATGCTGTTGCCATAAAGTAGATGCAACTCCTTGCCGTCGCAATACACCTGGTACACAGAATCCGAACTGATAAGTTGTAGATTGCCAAAAGCATCGCTGTAGAGTTCCTGAAACTTCGAGGAAACAGGCTTGCGCGAGATAGTATCTTGCTCAAAGCCAAGATGCAAGATGCAGTAATCCGTTCCGTTGCCAGCCACCATATAGATGCCGTCGTGCTGCACCTTGTAGTCAATTACCCATACTTTTTTGTTCGCGTAAGCCAGGTGTGGCGCGTTTTCCGTCACCGTTACTTCTGCCAAGGTATTGGTTTTGTGCTGCATCACGACAACCATCGCCTTGCGCCCATCTTCGCTGTCCATCAGCGATTTGTCCTCTATCTCGATGGATTTCGTCTTGTAACCCAAATGCGAAAGATACAGTGTCTCACCCTTCCGTGTGGCGATGCGGGCGATGCCGTCGCGGTCAGTAATGCTGCGCAGGTCGTTATTTCCGTCATACACGGCCACATCCCTGATGGCCGCGCCCGTAGAGTCGCACACGAGTGCTTCCACCACAAATACCTTGCCTTCTGTTTGGGCGAAAAGTGTAAAGCCAAGGCAAACCATCAATAATGTCAAGAAAGCTTTTCTGTGTTCCATAGGATTATGTTTTAATCTTGAACAAAATGCGCTTTATGATTCTCTTTCATATAAAAGATGCCATCGAAAGCCCGTGCCCATTTACCTGGCTTGCAGTCATAGCCCAATATGGTGCTATTGAAAACCATGTCAGCCCAATCTTTCCTTTGGCTCAAATCGCAAAAGCCATATTCCATTCCACGCTGCCCCAATTGAAACTCCACCGATGTTGAATCAGGCACAATCGCGGTGCTGTCGTTCGCATAGAAATAGCCCTCGCTACCGCCACCCGAAGTGAAAGCCAAGGAATACACCTGCCCAGGGAATGCCTTTTCAAGATGCTCACCACAAAGCACATACTTGTTGTACAAATCCGGGTCAGGCTCTTTGCCGTAATCGATTTGGTTGATTTGCTTGGCTCCGTGGAAGTTGGCCGTCCAAATGATGACTTTTCTTTCGGGGAAATGGTTCAGATACCATTCCACATTCTCGGCCATTTGTCGGTCGCGGATGTTGATGCCTTCGTTTTGTGCATCCCACTCGGTGAATCCCAATCTTACCTGTCCCGAAAATGCCAAGGAGTTGTCAATGGCCATGTCAAGGATGGCCTTCTTTTCCAAGTCGGTTTCTTCTTCCAAGGCTTTTCGGGCTTGGTTCATCTTCAAATCAAAGTAATCCAACTCATTATGGGTCAAAGTGGTATCCATGCCTATCATGCGGTCCTGAATGGCCATCAGGGAGTCAAAAGCATTTCCTCCCAACACGCTTGAAACGCTTGGTGAGGAAGCCAACAAATAAGGAATTAGGAAATAGTCGCTTAAGGATGGTTGGCAGTCCATGCCCCAATACCTCACCTTGCCGCTGCGCATGGCTTCCACCAACGAGGAGGCTTCTTTCGTTTGGCTCCACAATCCATACCAAGCATTGGCCACATCAAGATAGTTGCTGTCAATGCACAACGGTGGCAAAACGCCCTGCAATACAACACCATCAAGGAAGCCCATACCTTCCAGCACGACGTCATATTCATTGCTCACATTGAGAAATTCAATCAGTTTAGACTTGATTTCAAAGGTCTTTCCGTCAGCGTGTCCGGCTTCGCCCAAAATCACGATGCGCTTGTCTTTGACGGCGGCTTTGACGGGTGCAAAGCTGGCCTCTTCGTCCGAAAAAGCCATGAATTGGTCGGCAAGTTTCTTCTCGTCTGGCTGTATGCCGCATGAAATGAATACCACTCCCGCCATCAGCAGGAACGCAAGTAAGGTCAAAATTCTTGTTGCTTTCATTATTCTATTGGTTTTATTAGTCTCATCTGTCCTTGTCCCCCTCTCAGAGGGGGTGCCGCGCAGCGGCGGGGGAGTCCGTCGTTAGCACGTTAGCACGTATAACGTTAGCACGAAAAAAACACTACCTCACCATCACCTTCTCCATAAAGATTTTCCCCTCCGAATCCACAATCCCCGTACAATTGGAATGCGCATCGTAATCGAGAATAACTTTCATATTGTCACTACCGTACATCGTAACGCTGTCCAATTCCGTGGTATAAACATTCTCGTGGCGATTCATTTTCTCTACCATCTGGAGGGTTTCTTCCAATGACCTCCGAACTTTAGGCTCCTTATTGAAATTTTGTGCATAGGCCGAAACCATGCAGCACATGGAAACTACAAATAATACTACTTTTCTCATTGTTGTTATTTTTTTATTGTTAACACCCTCATTTCTTGAATTTCTTCAGCAAATCTTCAATCTGCTTTCTGTAGGTCTCGGCTTTCAGTGGATTGCTTTCGCGCATTGCTATTGCCACATAGACCAAGTTGTTATTTTGGCTGTCAACGATGATGATTTCACTATTGGTGTCTTTGTAAGGAAGTGTGTAAACCGTTCCTAGAGAGCGAATAAAACCATAGTTATAAACCAATAACCCAAAGCGCTCATTTCGAGCCTCAAGGATAGAGTCAATAGTAGGAGGAATTGGAATGCTTTTTACATTAACATTATTCACCAGATTCATCAAAGCATAAGTCTCGTCTTGTATTCGGCTGTTAACATCGCTGTCTTCGATAACAAGATTTCCTTTGATAGGCAAAGTCTTGCTTCTAGACAACTCGGTTTCAAATAATGACTTGGCAATTACAGAAAGCGAATCGTTGTATTTAAGAGTGTCGCCCTTCGATGATTGTATAAAAGTCAACGGATCAAATTGTATAACTCGTTGGATATCTGCAGAAGTCAACGACGAGACGAAACCTCTATTCGTTGAGCAAGAGAGCATAAAACCTCCAACAAGGACTGACGTAATGATGATCACAAAAGTCTTTTTCATTGCTATTTATTTTAATTGGTTTATCATTTTGTTCCCCAACCCTGAAAGGGTGACCCGACCACAACCAGGGGTTTCAACCCCTGGCATCTCGGCCCCTGAGCCTGTCGAAGGGTCCTCCTCCCAGAGAGGGCCTGGGTGAGGTCGTCGTAATCCCGATAGCACGTTAGCCCGCATAACGATAAAACATCATTCCCGTTGCTGCACAGCGTTCTGGTAGTCCTCATCAGTAAATGTATATCGCAGGCAGCCGTCCCAACTGTTCTCGGCGGCAAGCACTTCGTAGTTTTCCATCAAGATGGGATTGAACCTGCTCCTGTCTTCTTTTGAAAACACAATTTGAACCGAATCATTGAAAACAATCCTCATCGAATCACATTGGTTGTCATTAAAGTATTGCGGATAATTGATCTGATAACGATAATCCCAAACCACCGAAACCTCTCCTTGGGCAGGAATTGTAATTGTCTGCGATGGGTGATAGGATGAATCCTGCGAGGTCACCAAACCGCAATCCTTAGTCATGATGGTCAGTTCCATTGGCAAGGTGTTTTTCATCACAACTTCCAAATGGCAAAGATGATCAACGGAGCACGACACCGAAATGAATGTCACCCCCATGAACACTGCTGCCAAAACCACTAGCAGCCTACCTGATTTGATTTTTCTGTTTTGCATATCCGTTTGTTTTTATAACTCTGCTGCAAAACTATAACAAAAATCAACGAAAAAATCAACTCAAAGGCCAAGTACAAGTTTTCCTTTTTAATACTTGTTGAAAATCAACTAAATGCAATAACGAATTACAAGTTTTTGTTAATCCAAAAACGAGGAAAACGAGGCATTTTCGGTCTTTTTTCTGAGGTTGGAGCGGTATTTATTCACCGTGTTATCGCTCAGACCGAGCAAATCGGCTTCTTCCTTTGCGCGAAAATGTAGGAAATTGAGCACCGCGATTTGTTGCTCCGTTTCGTTCAGTTCTGGATAGGCAGCCGCCAATTTCTCCAAAGCCTGCGGATAGGCCGCCTCAAACTCGTCCATGATGCGCTCCAGGCGGTTCGGCACCTTCGCGCGGTAAAGGTCGGCCACCCGCTGCGGCAGCATCGCCCGTGCCTGTTGCAAGGCATCGTCCGCTTGTGTCTGTAGTTGCTGCAGCGCGTCATCCACCGTCTGTAGTTGCTGCAAGGCATCGTCCACCTGCGTCTGAAGCTGTTGCTTCTCCTCATTCAAGATCTGTGCCTCCGCCTCATGTTCCTTTCTCCGCTTGGCCATCCACCAGCAGCACCACCATAGCCGTCACCACACCCCGCACCAAGCGTCGCCGTGCCGCCAACTGTTCGGTTTGCCGTCTCTCAGCCTCAGCCTTCTCCTGCTCCCACTGCAAATGCCGCTGAAACAACTCGTTAAGCTGCGAGATTTGTGCGTTACTTTTCCCTTGCGAAACGGTATTCTCGGCGAGGTAAACCGCAAATTGTGCAGCCTTCACCGTATCGCCTTTGCTTTGGTAAATCTCGTGCAAATAAGAAGCGGCAACCCTTTGCCTTACAGCATTATCCTTGTTCTCAAACATAGGTACCAGATAAACCAACGCCGAATCATATTGTCCGTCATCACAATAAATACTCCCAATGGTAGAAATGCGAGCCATTTTTTCGTTTTCATCGGAAGTTTGCGCCAACATGCGTTTCAACTGGACGATGGATGCTTCAGCATCTTTGCTTGAGTCATAATTGAGTAATGCCAATTGCGAAACCAAATCCCTGTAAACTGCATTGTTTGTATCGGGTAGCCTTTGCAAAGCTTCGTTGCAATAATAAGATGCGCTGTCATTTTGGTTCAGCTTGGCATACTGTTTCCCTAAAAGAATCAACAAACTGGATTGGTTCAACGGAGAACTAATTTCAATCCTGTCGTAGGCGAGTGCTTTCTTGCAGCAAACGATGGCAGGTTCCTGCATAAACTGGCCAGAGAACAATTCCGCAAGGCGACCATAGGTCAACCCCATAAACCGAGGCAGATGCCCAACCTGTAGAGACGCAAAATCTTGCGTCTCAATCCCCGGAAAATGCGTCTCCACAATCTCCAACGCCTTCAGATACTCCCCGCAAGCTGCCACCACGCTATCCCGTTCATACAGTCCCACACCATTCATATAATGCGCCCGCGCCGCCAAAAACGCATCCCGCTCCTGTACGGACACACCGCGTGTGTCCGTTCCATACCCATCCATCCCCACAATCGAATCAAAATAATGAACGGCCTTCAGCAGATCCTTCCTATTGCTCTGCTTATAGTAATTCTTATAAAGCAACTCCGCAATCAGCACCTGGCAATAATGCCCCTCAAACACATCCAAGCTATCCGCCGCCTCACTCCCCGCAAACTCCTGAAGCATCGCAAAAGCGCTATCCGGCTGCCGCCACATAAGTGTGTCAATGGCTGCCAACTCTTGGGTCGGCCCTTCGACGCTTCGACAAGGTTCAGGGGCCTCAACTTTAGTTGGTTGGGAGCAAGCCACCATTATCGTCAGAACCGCAAAATAGTTCAGTATGTGCATAACTCGTTTCATGCCACGCAGCTTCCTATTTTTTATTCAGCCAATAATAAAGGAAATAATCATAGATAAAATATCTCCCTTCGCTGTTTGTAACGATGTCTTTTTCCTGCAAGGCATTCAGGCTTCTTTGGACTGAACTAGCTGACGTGAGATGATACTTTTTAATGAACTCTCCGCTTGTGGGTTGGACGTTCTTTCCCGAATGCGCCAATGCTATAAGCAGGGCCTTTTGCCTTGCTGAAAGTCGTGCCAGCAGATCCTGATAGGTGTCGTCTTTCTCGTCAATGGCTTGGTTGATAGCCATCTCAACTTCCTTGATGGTACAAGGCTTGTTAGGTTCAGCTATCGCATAAAGCTCATTACATATTTTCTGGATATACCATGTGGTGCCCTCGAATTTCTCGTAGATATACTGGATGGCCTCTGGGACAATTTGCAATCCGCCCAGCTCGAAATGGTAGGTGATAAACTTGGAATACGAGTCAAGTGGTATTGGCTTGAGCGACATAGTGGATGCGCTTTGGTAGAAAGGCCTGGCAGGTGACGAAAACATCTCGCCCATCATATGGCGCTTGGAGCCAGAGAACACGAACCATGCATTATTGCAGTCTTGGATATAGGTTCGCAAAAGAGCCTCTATGTTTTGTTCTGGATAATCCATAATTGTCTGGAACTCATCAATGGCCACTATGCAAGGTTTGTCTGCCGAATTTAGATATTGAAATATCTCGTCAAGCGAAGTTTTCGGCGTTTGGATATCACCCAATTCCAGATTCCAACTCGGTTGCCCAAAAGCATCAAGTGAAATACCCGTTCGTAAAGAGCCTGCTATACGCACAAAACGCTCCCATGCTTTCCGCTCTTTCGATTTTAGTACCGTAAGAATGGAACGGCCCAATTCATAAATCAATTCGGCAAGTGATTTTGTGGCATAGATGTCGACTACAAATAGATAATAATCCTTGAGCTCTTGTTGGGCAAAGCAATGACGTATCAGTCCGGTCTTTCCCATTCTTCTTGGTGACATCAAGGCAACATGGTTGCCATTCACCAACAATGATGTCAAACGCTTGGTCTCTTCCTCTCTGTCACAAAAATACTCAGGCCCATTATAGCCGTATGTCAGGAACGGATTTCTCATTTTTGCACAATTTAGGCTGCAAAAATAACAAGAATTATTCAATTATACAAATTTGCGTAACGCTTTTTTGTATAACAGCGAACATTTCGATTGTTTTTTTGTCACAATCCACAAAAACCCCTATCTTTGTCCTCTCCTAAATTGCTAATACCATGAAAAAGATACTCTTACTGCTGCTATTGTTCCCCTTCACTCTCCTCGCCCAAGTCACCGACGACTTCTCCGACGGCGACTTCACCCAAAACCCCACTTGGTCGGGAACGACGGAACAATATACGGTTAACAACAGCAAACAGCTCCAACTCAACGCGGAAGGAGAGGGCACAGCTTATCTTTCCTTGCCCATCAGCGAGTATGAGTCTATGGAATGGCAGTTTTGGATTCGCGAGGCTTTTGCCCCTTCGGGAAACAATTATTCCGATGTCTGGCTTAGTGCCGATAACGCTGACTTGCAAAATGTCACCCAAGGCTATTTCCTGCGCTTCGGCGAAGGTGGCAGCAACGATGCCATCACCTTGTTCCGTAAGGATGCCGACGGACAACAGCAAATCTGTCGCGGCACGGAAGGTGCTATCGCGGCATCGTTCGCAGTTTCAATAAAAGTGACTTGCGACCGTGAGGGCAATTGGATGATTCAGACATGCTACGACAATTCGGGTATTTATCTCATTGAGGCACAAGGGGTGGATGACACTTACGGTCGTAGTGGCTATTTCGGTTTTTGGTCCAAGTTCACATCCAGCAACGCCACAAAGATCTATTTCGACAATGTCTATGTCGGTCCCCGCATTGCCGACCACGAGCCACCTCAACTCCTGACCTGCGAGGTGCTCGACTTGACGCATCTCCAACTGGCCTTCAACGAGGCGCTGAATGAAACCACAGCACTCAATCCCGACAATTATTCCATCGACAACGGCTTGGGTCATCCGGCTTCCGTCAGTTTCGGCGACAATCCTGCCTTTGTGGTGCTCGAGATGGAACGCGAAATTGGCAACGGCATTAATTACACGCTGACCGTCAGTGGCATCAAAGACCTGTGGAATAACATGATGGAGCCGACAACGATGGCCTTTTCCATCTATGAAGCCTCGGAATACGATATTGTCATCAACGAGATAATGGCCGACCCGAATCCCGTGGTGGGTCTACCCGAATGGGAGTATGTGGAGCTCTACAACACTACGGAGTTCGGCATTGACCTGAAAGACTGGCAGATACAAATCGGCTCAAACGACAATACCTTTGGCAACTTTGTCCTTGCCCCACACGGCTATGTCATCCTTTGCCACAATGATGCCCTAGCCGAACTGCGTCAATACGGCGACTGCATTGGCTTCAGCAGTTTCTCAGTGGGCAACGCATCCTCGGCGATGTACCTCTACAGTAAGGCGGGTGTTCTGATTTCTCGCGTCAACTTCATCAACACTTGGTACCATGACCCCAACAAGGCCAACGGTGGCTGGTCGGTGGAGCAAATCGACCCGTTGAACCCCTGCGCTGGTGCCTCCAACTGGACTGCCTCCCTGGATGCTTCGGGTGGCACGCCAGGCCGCATTAATTCGATGAATGGCGAGAACAATGTGGCACCAAAAGTGGAGCGTGTGAGCATGTTCGGCAACCAAATCGTCCAACTGTGGTTCGACCAACAAATGAATCCCGCTGAACTTCTTGAAACGCAACACTTCTTTGTGGAAGAGACAAACGAACATCCTCAACAGACGGTCATAAATCCCATGGACGGCACCTATGTGGAACTTCAATTCGACCGCGGATTCGAGCAAGGTTTGGTCTATACATTGATTATTAATGGCGTGACCAACTGCGTGGGAACAACCATTGAAGCCGATACCCATGTGCAATTTGGCATCCCGAACGACATCGCCGAAGGCGAGATCCTGATTAACGAAATCCTCTTCGATCCCATCGCCCCAGGTGTGGATTATGTGGAGCTTTACAATAACACCGACAAGACCTTCGACCTCAGCGCTCTGATGCTCGGAGTCATCAAGGAGAGCTTTCCCAATCCTGCCGATACGACCTTGAAGGAAATCACGGCTGACAGTCGTTTGTTCCTGCCTAAAACTTATGTTTTGCTCTCCACCAACAGCGAAATCGTTGGCCACCAATACGACTGCCCGACCGACAACTTCGTGCAAATGGCATCCTTCCCGAGCTATGCCAACGCGGGCGGTACGGCCATCCTGATGGGTAAGGATGGCGTGGTCATTGACCAAATGGCCTTCTCTGAAAAGATGCATTATCCCTTGCTTAAGGTTACGAAAGGCGTTGCTTTGGAGCGCGTCGCTTTCGACCAGCCTTCCATGGATGCCAACAACTGGCATTCTGCCGCCGAAAGTGTGAATTTTGGTACGCCAGGCTACGAGAACTCGATGATGCAGAGCGCCGAGCCCTCTAACGACGAAATCTCCATCAGCCCCGACATCTTCTCACCCGATGGCGACGGCTTCGACGATGCCTGTTTCATCAACTACCATTTCGACGAAGCAGGCTACACGATGAACATTTACATCTTCAATGTGGCTGGACAATTAATCCGTCACTTGGCCAAAGGCGAGCTGGTAGGGCAGGAGGGCAGCGTCCTCTGGAACGGCCTTGACAACAACGGCAACAAGGTCCCCATTGGCGTCTACGTCGCCGTGACCGAGGTCTTTAATTTCGAAGGTAAGGTGAAACAATTCAAAAACGCAATAGTCGTCGGAACACGTTAATCAGTAGAGACGTTGCGCGCAACGTCTTTACATATCCATGTTAGATTGCGCCACAAGCTGTTTTGTGTCAGGATTAAATGCGGTCAAATTGCCTAAACCAGGTTTGTCAGTCACGAAAACACCATTGTCCAAAGCGATGAAATCATAATTCTCGTTTTGCTCGATAACCAAGGTCATGAAGCTGTAATCAACGGGAATATGCCCATGGATGATTTTCTTGCCGTGTGATTTGTTGAAGTCGACCTTGAACTTGCGGGTCCACATCATGCTGCGTTTGTCCTCAAACGGGTCGGCAATGTTGAAGTTCATGCCAGCGTGGACAAGAATGTATTCCTCCAATTCGATGTATGGTACGCAGGCATTCATCCAGTCGATGTAAAGTTGCGGAATCTCACGCGGATGTTTCACCCCAAAACTGTCTAATGTTGCCTTGGCACCAACGGCTTCCCAATCCTTTTGCTCCTGATATTTTCCACCGAAGAATTTTTTCTTTTGGTCGACGGTAAAAGATTTCACGCACATGTCCTCGTGGTTGCCCTTAAGGCAATGCACGTTGTACTCCTCTTTTTGCAGATGCATCAGGTAGTCGATGACACCTTTTCCATCAGGGCCACGGTCGATGTAGTCGCCGAGGAAATAAAGCTCGTCATGCTTCGTTACTTTGAGCATATTTTCGAGCAACACCTTCAAGGTCGTTGCGCAACCATGAATATCAGGGATGATCCAGCGTTGTGACATTAGAATAGGTTGTTGAGGTTCAGTGATTTGTATTCGTCACGCAAGCGTTTCTTGATGCTCCAGCGCACATCGGAAATCCAACGGCGGAACAACTCGTTGTAGTCGACGAACACGGAATAGGAGAAGAAGAGCAGCACCGTTCCACCAAGAGCCCAATACCAGGGCAGGTTGCAGAACATGACAATGGTGCCCGCGATAAAGACAATGGGGAAGAGCACAAACCTGACGCCAAAGCTGACCGTGTTGCTGAAGGCCGGGTCTTTCAGGCGGCCGCGGATGATCCAAGTGGTGAGCCACACGGGCAAGTTGACTGCAGCAGAGGCCAGATAATAGGGCAACAAAAGGACAAGCGTTGCAAACATCCACAATGAGTTGAATATGGGGCGTTTCTTTGCTACCGACATCACCGAAACTTTCTCTTTGAGGCGATGTTTTGAGAACTCCATGACACGTTCAAACAGTTTCTTGGCTTCTTCGGGCTGTTCTTCCTTGTATTTCAACACTTTCTCGACAGTAGCGCGGTTGCGCAACATCTTCTTGTAAAGGCTTCCAGCACGTTTCTCATTCTTCATTTTCACAATTTCCCAAATGGCATCATAGTCTTCATTGTCAGGGATATAGGTGAAGAGTTTGGAGATTTCTTCGTGAAGCTTGTCTTTGAGCAGATTAATGTTGGCGGCTTCGTTTTCTTCGGTGGTGTTCTTGAAGAACTCAGTCACGTTGATAGGTTCGCCGAAGTTGATCATCGCCGTGGAGCGGAAACGGAAGTAGTCGCCATATTCGATGGCCGTAGGGATGATATAGACCGGACTCTTGTCACCGAACTGCTTGTTGGCGTCGACGGCGATGTGGAAGAGGCCCTTGCCCATGCGCATCAGCGAATGCTTGGTGCGGTGTGTGCCCTCGGGAAAGAGGTAAAGGTCTACATGGTCATGGATGACGTCGACGGCCTTGTTGAGCGATTCGTCGTTTTGGCGCACGGCTGCCACACCGTTGCGGATGCGGAAGATGGGCAGGATGCGCATAAAGTTCAATATCTTGGCCACAGCCGGGTTCTTGAAGATATCGCCTCTCGCTATGAACACTTTCCTGATGTTGTCAGCGGAGAGCAACACCAAGGCATCCATCAGCGTGTTGCTGTGGTTGACACCGAAAATCAAGGCACCGCCCTTGGGGATGCGCTTTTTCCCGTGTACCTCAAACCTGCTGTAAGACCTCCTTGTATGCCAGTTGACATAAGGTAACAAAATGGAGTACCAAAAATCAGGATCTTGTATTTTCTTGGCCATTTATCATTGAAAAAATAAGATGGCAAAAGTACATAATTTCACAAAACAACCCGAATTTTTTTATTCAAATTATAAAATTTACTACTTTTACCGCCCATTAGAAGCACAAAATGAAGATAAAAACAATTTACATTCTTGTATTGCTAGCCCTTGGTATAGCATTTTCCTCCTGTCAAGAAAATCCTCAAATTGTTGAAATTGAGGAAGAAGAGGTGAAACCTATCGATACTCTAACGGTACTGCAACATGTCCAAGAGAATGGCAAATTGGTGGCTGTTACCAATTGCGAAATCATCAATTACAATACCGAGAATGCAACGCCATCGGGTTTTGAATATGAACTATTGAGCGATTTTTGTAAGGACAACGACCTTGAGCTCGAGATGATTGTCAACGAGAATCTGGACTCGTGTTTCATGCTCCTTGATTCCTGCAAAGTCGACATTGTGGCTGTGGGCATTGGGGCCAACAAGGACATGAAACGCCGTTATTTGGTTACCAACCCCATCCTCATGCAGCGTAGCGTGCTTGTGCAACGCCTTCCAAAGGATTGGAGCCAAATGTCAACGGCCAACGAGGTGGAAAACCAACTCTTGCGCTCGTCGGTTGACTTGGCTGGTAAGACTATCCACCTACCGCAAGGCAGCCACGAAGTCAAGCTTTTGCAGCATCTGTCCGATCAAATTGGAGATACCATTTATGTCGTTGAATGTGACAGCCTCAACAGCGTTGATTTGGTGAAAGCTGTCGCGTCGGGGCAAATCGACTATACCGTTGTTGAGGAATATGTGGCGCGCATGGCTTCCATAGGCTTGAAGGGTTTGGATACGAAGCTGAATGTCAGTGTTGAACAACCTTTGGGCTGGGCCATAGCCAACCATGATGGAGATTCGTCACTGCTTCTGGCTCTCAATGGCTGGATTGACGGTTTTGAGCAGCGCAACTTGAATCGTATTCTCGCCAAATATGTCAACAAGGGCAATGTGTTCTCGCCAAGGAAACCTGCTGGCGACCACATTTCTCCATTCGATGGCATCATCAAGAAAACCGCCAAGGAGATTGGCTGGGACTGGCGACTGCTCGCTTCACTCATCTATCAGGAATCGCGTTTCAAGTTGGACTTGGAGAGTGAGAAAGGTGCCTTCGGACTCATGCAGCTCATGCCCGTGGTGATGGAAAGATACGGTATCGACTATGATGCTACTCCCGAGCAACAGCTTCATGCAGCCGGACAGCTGATTACCTATCTCGACAAATGTCTTGACAACAAGGTGGCCGACAGCACCGAGCGAGTGAAGTTTGTGTTGGCTGCCTACAATGCAGGTTTGGGTCATGTTTATGACGCACAGCGTCTTGCTTTGAAATATGGCGCCGCCCCCGATGTTTGGGACAATAATGTCGACTATTACATCCTTAACAAGTCGAAGTATCACAACGACACTTGCTGCCATTCAGGTTTCCTGCGTGGCACCGAGACTTACCGTTTCGTTGAAGAGGTGCTCGACCGTTTTTATCAATATCAAGCCACATATAATTAATCAAGGGTCCCTGAGCCCGTCGAAGGGCCCGGTTTAGAATAGGTATTAATCATGAAAAAAGTATTACTCGTCTTATCCGTTTTTGCTTTATTATCATTGTGCTCAACACGAGCTTTGGCCCAAAGATTCAATGCCGGCCTCATTGTCGGCCCAACTTTTTGCCAGGTGGATGGCGATAGCTATTATGGTTTCCATCAACTGGGCTTTACTGCAGGTGCCTATGCCAACTTGCCCTTGGAAGAGAATTTCTCTGTTCAAATGGAATTGAAATACTCATTGTTAGGTGCACATTCATCCGACAAGGAAGTGAGGGAGTATGGCTATCTTCCCTACAGCCTTCGTTTGCACTATGCTGAAATACCGTTGATGCTACAATACAAATTAAGCAATTTCCGTGTGGGCGGTCGGCCTTTGGATTTCATCACTTTGGAAGCAGGTGCCAGCGTTGATGTCCGTTTAAGGGCTACAGAGGATGTGGATGCCGATTATCAGGTGACTACTTCGCGATGGAATCTCTTGTCAGCCACAGCCAATGCGGGCGTGCATTTTGCCTTCAATGACCATTTTGGTCTTGGCGCACGCTTCATGTATTCTGCGGCCCCATGTCGTTTCACGGGTCACCCAGGGTGGTTCTTCAACCAATATTACAACAAGGTCATCCAGTTCACGCTGACCTACAACATCAATTCTCCCTTGAGATAAAGCTATTCATTGTCGTGAGCCACGTCTCGCAGTTCACCACTCGAGATAAACTCAATATTTCTTTTCAGCCCTTCATATCCAGCGCGCAGTACGGCGGAATGCTTGAATATTGTCTCAAATTCATCTTTTGACAAGCTTTCCCAATCGTCTTCGTGCATATCCAATAGCTTTTGGGAGGGCTGGAACTCAGGCTCATGGTTGGGCAAGGCAAAACGATTGTAGGGACACACATCTTGGCAGATGTCGCAGCCATACATCCAGCCTTTGAAAGACTTGGGATCAATCCCGGCAAGGCTGCCTTTGTATTCGATGGTCAAATAAGAGATGCACTTGCGGGCATCAATGTGGAAAGGTGACTCCAAAGCCCCTGTGGGACAAGCGTCCAGGCATTTCGTGCAGCGTCCGCAGCGATTGGTCATAGGGCGGCCTGTTTTTTCTAATTCTATCGGCAGGAAAAGATGCCCGATAAAGAAAAACGAGCCTTTTTTGGGATGGATCAATGTGGTGTTTTTGCCGATGAAGCCCAAACCACAACGCACAGCCCAAGCGCGGTCGAGCACAGGGGCCGAATCAACAAAGACGCGTGTGCCTTCCAATTTACCCGTCTGTGTCTCAATGCGTTCTAAAAGTTGTCGCATCTTGCGCTTTAGTACATCGTGGTAGTCGGCACCATAGGCGTATTTGGCGATTTTAAAACGGTCGGAATCGCTTAAAGTCTGTTTTGGGAAATAATTGTAAAGTACAGTAACTATGGATTTTGTACCTTCTACCAAAAGGCGAGGGTCATAGCGTTTCTCCTTATTTCGTGTAAGGTAGCCCATCTCACCCTCACAGTCGCTCTCGAGCCAATGCTCGACATGCATCGACTCTTCCTTCAGGACCGTCGCTTGGGCAACGCCGCAAGCGTCGAAGCCCAAACGCTCGGCTTCCTCGATAATCCATTTTGACAACTCCATCTTTTTATGCTATGGGATTGCCTAACGGCAAGAAATCTATCAAAAAGCACTTTTGGTAGAGCAGCCCTTCAAAATTCATTTTTTAGATTTTGATTACGATTTTTGAAAGATTTCTTTGCGAAGCAAATCCCAAATACTTAGAACGGTGCAAAAGTCAAGCCCACCGACAGCGGATGGAAGGTCGGAGCTTCATGGCCGACGGCAAACACAGGGTTGATTTGGTAGGCAGCAAACGCACTCACCCATCTCCAGCCCACACGCAGGGTGGCGGAGTAGGCCATACGCTCTACATTGTTGATATAGGCTAGCTTCTCGTGAACAGTTGCACCGCTGCCGTTGGTAAGTGTGCCTTCTTCATCGTCGGGACCGACATATTTGGTCTTTGTAGCGAGCATCACACCAACTTTGACGCCAACGCCAATCTTCACGGCATCCTTGATGCGGAAGCGCAGCTCTAACGGAACCTCGCCATAGGTCGGGTTGACCTTGTAACGCTTAAAGTTTTCCACATCACGGTAGTTCTTATATTCGAGATCACCGTTTGTGTAAGGATTTAAGATGCGTGTGTATGAGAAATAGTTGTGCGACGACATGCCTAAACCGACGGAAACCGTGTGTTTCGTGCTTTCGCCCAAAGGGAAATTGTAAGTGAGGGCGAAGCTCACACCTTGGTTGAAGCCACGCGGGTCCCAATTGTCGCTTGGGGCGAGCTGTAGGTCGCTGAACAGGTCGAGGCCGAAGGTGACCTTGTTGTCGGTTTTATTGGCAATGAGTTGGGCGAAAGAGGTCGCCGAAATGACTAATGCGATGAGGGTAAATAGTGCTTTCTTCATTATTTATTGATTTGATTATTGGCGATTAAACGGCCTTTCGACAAGCTCAAGGACCGTATAAGCTAAGGTCGCTGAGCCTGTCGAAGCACCGACATTATTTCATTTCTAATTCCTTCATAATAGATGTGCGTTCATCCAAAAGGCGGTTGATGTCTTCATCGGAGAGGTCTGGTTGGCGCAATTGGTCATCAATGGCGGCCAAATGGGCTTCCAAGTTCTCGGTAGTGCCGGGGATTTCGTTCAACTGTTTCTCCTTGTTGACGGGTGGCTCTTGTGGCACTGTGTTTTGGGTGGCCACTTGTGGATTGTTGCCAGTAAAGTTTTGCAATTGTCCCATCACCATACCAACCATCTGTTTTGTGAATGGGTCAAGTTTGTATATTTCGACCTTCATGTCGTCTTTCAGCTCATCGAAGTCCTCAAGAAACATCTTCAGTTGTTCCTTCTGTTCTTCGTTGATGCCTGGAATGGCGTCAAGGTCTTGGTTCTCCATCATTTTCTTGAACATGTTCAAGAGGTCGTCAAGTCCGTTATTGAGGTTGTTGTCGTCCATTTCGTTCTGTTGTAGAGACGCATTGAATGCGTCTCAATTGTCCATTTTTAGGTTTGCGGATACATCAAAATTTATTCCACGTGCAAAATAACGGATTTTTCGTGTAATGATTGCGACAAATTGGCATTTTTTTCCGAATATTGCATTCCTAAACACGACACGATAATGGATTTCAAGACGATAAAAGTACAATTGGGCGAAAGCATGGCATGGGTCAACCTCGATCGCCCCGAGGTGCGCAACGCACTGAATGCCGAACTGATACGCGAACTGACCGAGGTCTTTGACTGGCTCAACAGCCGCGATGATATTCGGGTTATTATCCTGAAAGGCAATGGCAAGGCATTTTGTGCCGGTGCTGATTTGGCCTACATGAAAGATATGGCTGGATTCAGCTACAATCAAAACATCGCTGATGCCGAAAAACTATCAAAGCTGTTCCAAACCATCTATTTCTGCGACAAGGCCGTCATTGTCGATGTGCATGGCGCTTGCATTGGAGGAGCCAACGGCATCATCGCCGCTGCCGACATCGTGATTGCTGAGAAGGAAACGAAATTTGCTTTCTCGGAGGTGCGTTTAGGCATCACACCAGCTACCATTTCTCCTTTCGTGGTGGCAAAAATTGGAACTACTGCCGCCAAGGAATTGATGCTCACAGGTCGTCGCTTCACTGCTGAGGAGGCCAAGACTTTCGGCTTGGTGAATGCTGTTGTCGATGAAGCCGATATGATTGATACAGAACGACAATACATCGACCATTTCCTGCAAGCTTCGCCCGATGCCATCGCCGAGTGCAAGAATCTGCTTCGCATGGTGACGGGTACCGATGACCGCTACAACCCTGTTTTCATGCAGACTTCAGTGGCCATCGCTAACCAGCGCATTTCCAAGGCAGGGCAGGAGGGTATGAAGGCGTTTTTCGAGAAGCGGAAACCTGAGTGGAATAAGTAATCATAAAATCTACAATATCATGAAAAAATTTGCAGTAATTCTTTCAGGCTGCGGTCACAAGGACGGCAGCGAAATCCACGAAGCCACTACATTATTGCTTTCAATCGACCAACATCAGTGTGAGTACCAATGCTTTGCGCCTAATCGTTCGCAGCATGATGTTGTCAACCACCTTACAGGTGATGCCGTCAAGGAGGAGCGCAACATCCTCACTGAAGCTGCCCGCATCGCGCGTGGGCGTATCTTGCCCATTGAGGACTACAAGGCCGAAGATTATGACGGTCTGCTTTTCAGTGGTGGTTTTGGTGCAGCTAAAAACCTTTGCGACTATGCCTTCAAGGGTGCCGACATGGAGGTACAACCCGATGTGGCTCGTGCTATCATTGAGACACGCGAAGCCAACAAGCCCATGGGTGGCATGTGCATTTCTCCCGTGTTGTTCGCCAAGCTGCTGCCCGGCGTGTGCGTCACCTTGGGTAAAGAAGGCACAGCCGATGCCGATAACGTCCGCAAGATGGGCGCCTTCCATGTGCAGACCGAACATGGCGATGTGTGCGCCGACAATGAGCTGCTGGTCTTCACCACTCCAGCCTACATGCTCGACGCGACAATTAAGGATGTCTATGACGGCGCCTACAATCTGGTGGAATCAGTGGTAGATTATCTTGATAAAAAGTGAACCTATTATTAACCTTAAATTATAAATCTTATGAAAAAGTTATTATTAGTTCTGGCAATAGCTATGATGGCTATTTCTTCCTTGGCGCAAGATGGTTCGTTTACTCGTTGTCAAGGTTTTTTCGTTCGTCCAAGTCTTTATGGAGGTGCTTTTGTGGATGCTGGTTATCAATTTAATCCGTATATCCAAGCTTCTGTGGGTGGTGGTGCCTCACTTATTGTAAGAAACATTTCCCAGATTGCTATTGACCCTGCTTATGTTGCTCATGGAGGAATCCGTGTTTATACAAGTAAAAACAGATGGGCTGGTATGATTGATTATCATGCTGGCTATAGCAACTTTTTGGGCAATGATTATCTCAGGCAGTCTCTTGTGGGAGGAGCAAGTTTCGATAATTTGGATTTTGGCGGAGGCCTGTATTTGATGAATAATACAAAAGGTGACTATGCCTATGGCTTTTTGATCACTGTGGGATGGAACTTCCGCTTCTGCAAGCATTAAATCTTATCACCATAGGCGAGATCCCCAGCATCACCTAATCCGGGCACAATGTATTTATGCTCGTTCAGGATGGGGTCGATGGCAGCGCACCACAGCGTGACGTTGTCAAGGGGCTTGAACAGCTTCATCAGGTTGTCGATGCCGTCTTGGGCGGCGATGACGCAACACAGATGGAGCTGTTTTGGTATGCCTTTGGTGCAAAGGGCTTGGTAGGCCAGCTCGAGGCTGCCTCCTGTGGCCAGCATCGGATCGGCGATGATGAGGGTCTTGTCAGTCAGGTCTGGGGCAGCCAAATATTCCACTTTGATGCCCACGTTCTCATGTTTTTCATCGAGATAATAACGGTAGGCCGACACAAAGGCGTTGCCCGCATGGTCGAAGATGTCCAAAAAGCCTTCGTGGAAAGGCAGACCGGCGCGAAACACGGTGGCGAGCACGATTTCATCATCGGGTGTGTTAGCCTTAGCCACGTCCAATGGAGTTTGGATTGTTTTCTCCGAATAATGCAACGTCTTGCTTATTTCATAAGCCATCAGTTGCCCGATGCGTTGCAAATTGTAACGGAAGGTTCCTCGGTCGGATTGGACTTTAATGTCCCTTAGCTCAGCCACATACTGGTTGATGATGGTGTTGCTTGCTGCAAAATTGATGATGTTCACGGCTCAAAAGTTTTGGGCAAAGATAGTAAAAAATTGAGGGCGGCCTTTCGACCGCCCCCGTTTTTGATGTTTTTTGTCTTATCGAGGTCTTATCTGCGTCCGCTGCTTGAGCCACTGCGGCTGCTGCTTGAGCTTGAGCTTCGGCTTGAGCTACTTGAGCCTCTTGAGGAGCTGCTGCTGGTTCCGCTTGAACGGCTGCTGTTGCTTGAGCTGCTGGCGCGGCTTGAAGAGCTTGTCGAGGTACCGCTTGAGCGGCTATTGCTGCTTGAGCTGTTGGCGCGGCTACTTCCGCTGTTGCTCGTGCCACTGCTGGGGCGGCTGGTGTTTCCGCTGGGGCGGCTGTAGCTTTCGCTGTTGGTTGCCGGGCGAGTGCTGGTCGGGTTGTCGGTGCGACCGCTTGAGCCGCTCACTCGACCGCTTGAGTTGCTGCTCGACGTTCTGCCGCTGTTTGAGCCACCGTTATTGGGCGTGGGTGCAGGTGTGTTGCTGCCGACGCTGTTGCTACTGCCCGAGCTCATGCTGCCTCCGTTGGCTTTAGGTCTGACGGTGGCATTGGGTGCCGTGTTGCTGTTTGCAGACGAGTTGTTCTCGGGGTGGGTGGCAGGATAACCGCCGTTGCTGTGGTGATAGCCGTAGGTGTGGTGATGCGGATCCATCGGAGGAGGCATGCCAGGACCGTGGCCAGGAGGCGGCATCGGCGGACGGTAACCGTCATAGTAGTAGCGATAGGTGCCCGGACGGTGGTAGTAGCGGATACGCGGGGGTATCGTGATGACCACCCAGCGCTCGGTGCGCGGACCATTCCAGTAGAAGGAGATGGGCTCGAAGTATTCGAAGGTGGTGAAGCTGTAGAGCTCGTTGCCTAACTCATAGTAGGGCATGATGGTGAAGGCGAACCTTCTGTCGATGCGGTACAGCGGGATGTCGATTTCGATTCTCTTGATTCGACCGGGATACACTCTGACGTATTTCTCGGCGTAGCTGTAGCCGTAGTCGGGGTCGAGGTAGAGGGAGACGTAACCCCTATAGGTGTAGTCGCCGATATTCTCCACGTCGTAAATGACCGTGACAGAGTTGTAGTTGTACACCATCACGGGCTGTGAGACCAAGGCGAGTTCAGGTGGGTAGCCTCCGGCTGCTTTTGCTGCGATGGATCCTATTACCAACAG
>CACXXW010000035.1 GCA_902771635.1 uncultured Bacteroidia bacterium
ATGTTACTCAATTCGGCATGTTTCTCCTCGCCAATCTCTTGTTTTCCAGTATCTTCGCTCATCAATTTGGCCAAAATCTCGTTCTCTATGCTTTGCACCGTGCCGGTCTTGGCTAAAGTCTTGGAGTCTAATGTCACGCCAAAACGCTTGTTGATTTGGATGGCCAACTTGATGGCCATGATAGAGGTGAGTCCTGCATAACCCAAAACGGTAGTAACGCCAAAATTCTCGTTTCCAACGATTTGTGCGATAATGGCATGGACTTCCTTCTCCAACACATTCATCGGAACATTGCCTCCCTCTTGGATAGCTGATTCAGCGGGCTTTTCGGGTTTCGGCAACGCCTTTTTGTCTACCTTTTGGTTCTGGTTCAAGGGAATACGGTCAATCTGCATCGTCACGGCGGGAACCATGTAAGGTGGTTTCTCATCCATGATAAACGCATTAAGTTTTTGGATGTCAACTTGTTGTTCGCTGACGACATAAGCTGCGATGAACTTTCCACCGCTTGGTTCATCGAAGGCTTGAACGGTGACCTCCTTGATTCCAGGGAATTGTCTGATAACGGCTTCTACCTCTTTCAATTCGACCCGGAAACCACGAATCTTCACCTGACCGTCCTTACGCCCAACAAATTCGATGTCGCCAGAAGGCAAATAACGCACGATGTCGCCAGAGCGATAGACGCGATTGTATTTCTCCTCTTTGTCAAAAGGATTCTCGAGGTAGACTTCTGCAGTCTTTTCGGGACGGTTGAGATAGCCTCGCGTCACCTGTGGAGAAGCCACCCAGAGTTCACCAGAGGCACCCACTGGCAGACGATGTCCATATTTATCAACGATATAGCACTTGATGTTGCGTTGCGCCTTGCCGATAGGAATGTTCTTGCGTTCCTCGGTCACATCAAAATTGGTGACATAACAAATGGACTCCGAAGGACCGTAGCCATTGGCTACCACATAATTCTGAGGCGGCACCATCGAAGGCAACTTCTCACCACCCGTCAGCAGGCGTTGCAGCGACTTGCACTCGAAATTAGTGGCAAACTGGTAGGCTACTTGCGTCGTCATGAAGGAGTGCGTGATGCCGTTTTGCTCGAAATAGTCGTTCAAGGCCATCAAGTCGAGGCGAATGTCTTCAGGAATGATGTGAAGCTCTGCGCCAATGGTCAAACTGCCAAACAATTCCTCAATTGATGCATCGAAACCAAAACTGGCGTATGCTGCAATCTTGCTTTGCTCGGTAATGTTGTGACAAGCTTGGTGCATCAAGCAGAAAGCCACTACATTACGGTGCTCGATTTGACATCCTTTGGGAACACCAGTGGTGCCCGAAGTGTAGATCATAGTCATCAAGCTGTGTGCCGTAGGTGGGGTGATTTGCACATTGGTTTCAACGCTTTGGTTGAGGTCGCGTGTGAGCAACACCTCGCCATGGTAAAACTCCACAAGCGGTAGCAACTCTTCATCGGCGATGAGCAATTTGGTGCCAGAATCCTTGATCATAAACTCCAATCGTTCGGTGGGATAGGAAGGATCCAAAGGCTGATAGGCGCAACCAACCTTAAGCACTCCTATGGAGGCAATGGCCATCCATTCGCAGCGCGGAATCAAAATGGCCACCACATCCTCGTTACACAAACCTTTGGCAGCTAATTGCTTGGCAATCTTGTCGCTGAGTTCGCCAAGTTCATGATAGGTGTATTGCTTGTCCTTGTAAACCACAGCCACTTTGTCGGGATGTTGCTCCACCTGTTTATTCAGCAATGAGACGATGGTTTGGCTCTCATCGTATTGGAAATCAGTTTCGTTGAAACTGTCCAAAAGGCCTTGCTGTGCTTCCGAAACAACATGAATCTCTTTCAAAGGCGTGTTCATATCAAGCATTTGGTTTATGACGGTCTCGAAACTATCCAGCAACTGCTCGACAAAGGTTTCAGAATAACGGTGTGCATGATAGGAAAAGATCGCGTGGAAGCCTTCATCAGTTTGGAAAAGTTGGAATTCCAAAGGCTGGTTGGTCGTGTTGTCGGCCAACTGCTCAATGGTTAATAACTTATTATTCAACTTCAAGTCACGAAACAGTTTTCCTTGATACACAAACATTTGGTGTGTTTCAATTCCTTGTTCTCCACAAAAATCGGCATAGGAATACAGCGCGTGTTTGCGGGTTTCCTTCGTGGTTAATGTACCTTGTTCAAGCAAATCGCCCACGGTCATATCGTCCTTAATGTTGAAGTAGGCAGGCACAGTGCTCACATACATGCCAAGGCTTTGGGTTAAATGGTAGTCGCCACGACCATGCCAAATGGTGGAAAACAGCACTTGCTCATCGCCCGTGTAACGCGACATCAAAAGAGCATATGCTGAAGTGAAGTAGCCGCCCAAACCCACATTGTTTTCCTTGCAAAATCTCTCGATGGCCTTTGCATCCACTTTCAGCTGCCTTTCGATGGTGTTGCTGCGGAAAGCCGTTTCATCCAAATCGGGCTGCAAAAGGGTATCCACCTCGTCGCAAACGAAGTGTTCACGATACCAATTTTGGTCGTTTTTCCAAAGTTCTCCTTGCCGCTGCTGATATTCATCGAACGCAAAATCAATGGATGAAACAGGCTCGTTGTCAACGGTTTTCCCTTGATAGGCATTGTCAATATCTTGCAACAAAATCCGAAATGAGGCTCCATCGAAAACGATGTGGTGGAACTGGAAATAGATATATTTGGCCTCAGACGAACTCAACAGCTTGAAATAGAGCAGTTGGCTACCGTCAAAAGCCATCTTCTTGTAAAGTTTCGGCTTCTCGGCTTCAATGTCATTGACGGCTTCTATCTGAATATCGAATTCTTGTGCTTCAATATATTGCTCCGGGATGCCTTCTTCGTTCACTTTCACACGACAATTGGCGTAAGGGTGTGCCTCCAAAGCCTTGAGAATGGCCATTTTAAGCCGTTCAAGGTCAATGTCTTTGCTAAGGGTGAAAAGATAAGAAAGTTGGTACAAGTCGCTTTCCGGATTGTTCATACACTCCGCATATATGCCGACTTGGGATTGAGTTAATGGTGCGGTTTTCATATTAGATTATTTTTTGTCTTGCCATGTGGTTGTATAAAGTTTTGGTGTAATGGACAACATCAGCCAACCCCAGCTCATCCTTCGCCTATCATCGAGTTGCTGTAGGGTGGCCATGGTGTCGGTACCAATCAAATAGGAGTAGCCTGCCGATAGTCTAATATCATCGGAGAAGGCATAACTGGCCTTGATCTCCAAATCGTGACCAAGGGTCTTTGAAGGTATTCTTTCCAGATTGGTCGTGATGGCATAATAATGGTACGATAAGTCAACATTCAACTTCTTGATTGGATTAATAGTGCCGCCGAAATATAGCATCTGAAGACCGGGCGTGTAGTTACCGACAAAACTGTCAAGGTAGAAAAAGTCCATCGCTCCATAAAAGTCGTGGTGCGAGCCATAAATGGCATTAAAGCCTCTGATTGTGTCGTGCAGGGCCATTCCAATAGCGCCATTAGGAGGCAACGCAAAAAACTTATCGCCACTCAAATAGTCATAGCCGGCATAGAGGGAATAAATACCTGGGGAATAGGCCGCTTTTGTGCTACCCATGAAAGCTCTGATAGGGACACCATCTTCCTGCTTGCCCATCTGGTAATAGAACGACCCCGTTAGTTTCCATCGTTTGGGCGTAAAAGTCAAATAAGTACCCAACAGCTGCTGGTAATAGGTGCCGGGGCGCTCTATGTCAGTGCTTTGCATACCGACATTCATAAACAACAAAGACGCGCCGAACAACGATTTTGGCGTATCATAGTGATACCAAAATGTTTGCATCGACTTGTGAGGCTGAATGCCATCAGAGTAATAGGTGTTGCCCGTATCAGGGTTGTCAGCGTTTTGGTTGTAGGATAAAATAAGGTGTATCTTGTGGCCGTAGCCTTCGTAGCCAAACTTCAGCACATCGTGGGTTGGGGCAGTCATTGTCCAATCATCATAGCCCAAGATGCGTTCGTCGTCATAATTCAAAATCTGACGGCCGATTTTGGCAAAAAAGCCGTTTTCCGATTTCACCAATGCCCAGGCTTCGGCAAGACCCAAGCCACCAACAGCCTGGCCCCAAACGCCCGCTTGTTTTGGCGAAAGCCGCAACTCGAGCCATGAACGCTTATAGTCAAAATCAAGTTGGTATGAGCCTAAGATAAAATTGGCCATACGTTCGTTATCTATGCTGTCGGCCTTGAATCCTCCAATGCGTAGTTCGCCACGGGAATTCAATTTGGCACATATTGTAAACTCGTTGTCGGCTTCCTGTGCTTTAAGTCCAATCGCAAACAATAAAGCTATCACCATGCAAAACCATTTTGCAGGTTGGTTGAAATAAAGTTTCATAAGTACTTAATTATGATTATTGTATCTCAAAAAGGTCGATGAAGCCCGTCATCTTGAAGACTTCCTTGATTTCATCGTTAAGGTTCTTCAAAACGACATGGTTGCCTTTCGCCTTGGCACTTTTCAGCAAACCCAAAAGAATGCGCAAGCCGCTGGAGGCGATGTATTCCAACTTTGTGCAGTCGATGGTGATTTCCTTTCCGTTGAGTTCGTACAAAGGTTGCATGGCTTGTTCAACCTCCATAGCATGAGCAGTGTCGAGTTCGCCTTCAAGGGCAACGATGTACTTTCCTTCTAATTCTGTGATAGTTGTATTCATAGTATACTTCTATATTTGTTTGTTGAAATCAAATTTAACGCAAAAAAAAATCATAATTTGAAAAATTGCAAATAAACAAAAAAAATCCACTCCATTGATAGAAGTGGATAGATTTTCATCTGTAAATTTTCTCCAACCGAAGAATGTTTTTGCCTTCAATGCGCTCATAGTTGATGCTGTCCATCAGATTACGGACGAGCAGAATGCCCAAACCGCCGATGGGACGCTCATCCACCGTTAGCGTTGTATCGGCCTTGCTGACCGCTGTTGGGTCGAACTCGGCACCCGAATCGGTGAGGATGAAACGTATCCTTTCCTGATCAGCCTCAATAGTTACATATATATCTCCCTCAGTGCCACGTGGATA
The DNA here is from genome assembly GCA_902771635.1 of uncultured Bacteroidia bacterium. Classification (GTDB taxonomy): domain Bacteria; phylum Bacteroidota; class Bacteroidia; order Bacteroidales; family F082; genus Limimorpha. Next base: position 5,087 of record CACXXW010000035.1, read on the forward strand.
GGCATATTCGATAACATTTGTAGCGGCCTCCTCAATGGCTAACTTGATCTTGTTGGCAAGCCCGTTTTCCAAGTTCAGGGTTGCTGTAGCCGACTTCACAAAAGCATTGAGCTTCGTGATTTCGCTCACCTTATTTATAATAAGAAGTGTGTCGCGGAAAACGACAGGCTTTTCCTTGGGCGTATATTGGATGGCCAGCAAAGTGAGGTCATCGCTCTGTTCGGCACCATCGACGAATTCCGCCACTTTTTGCTTCATCTCATGGATAAGGAAATCAGGTGTAATAGATTTATCTTCAACACTTTTCCTCAAAATCGACTCTAAACGCTTTGTTCCAAACTGTTCGTGGCTTTCGTTCTTGGCTTCAGTCAAACCATCAGTAAAAAGAAACAAGGTTTCGTTAGGTGACAACGTCATTTCTTGGGCATCATAAATCATGTCGTCCATTACACCCAAAGGCAGATTAGGTTTGGCTTGGATGCTCCTAAATGTTTTGCTAATGGCAAACGGAAGGTCGTGTCCAGCATTACTGAAGCGCAACCGTCCTGTTGGCAGGTCAAGCACGCCGATGAAGAAGGTTACGAACATGTTCTGCTCATTGCGTTGGCAAGTAGTCTCATTCAATGCTTGCATGATGCGCGCAGGATTGGTCTCGTGCGCTGATATTGAGCGGAATAAGGTATGTATAACCGCCATCACCAAAGCAGCGGGAACGCCTTTTCCACTCACATCGCCGATACAGAAAAACAGTTTTTCATCACGGATGAAATGGTCGTATAAGTCGCCACCCACCATTTTGGCCGGGTCGAGCGAGCCGACTACATTGCAGTCATCTCGCATAGCTATTTCATCAACTTTGGGCAACATGTCCATTTGGATTTTCCGTGCAATATTCAACTCACTGTCAATGTGTTCCCGCTCCAAAGTGGCTTGTTGCAGTTTGGATATGTTCCTGGCCGAACGCTGAATGATGAAGGCGAGAATCAGCAGACCGGCCAAGGTCAAAAACAGGTTTCGCCAGCTCATTTTTAGCAAAGGCTCAAAAACCTCATCATCGTAATTGACGACAGCGATTCTCCATGGTTTTAGGCTTTTGGGCGAACTATAAAAAACGCTACCATTAGAGCCGTCCTCTTTGTCGATAAAGGATAAAAGCGTGGAATTTCCCGAAGAACTCACATGACGTTGCAGGGTGCTGTCATTAATCATGTCCACAGTCTCTTTCGCAAGCTGGTGTGAGTTTCCGCTTTCCTTAGGACCGCAAATCAACTTGCCTTCACCCGAAATCAAGATGTCGTAGGAAGAAGGAAACATATGTCTGGCATTCAACATATTGCCAAGCCATTCAGATTCCAAATCAACACCAACGACACCTGCTATGCGTCCCGATACATCATAAACAGGAAAAGTATATGTGATAAGCGTCACATTCGGGTTGTCATCCAAATAAGGTTCGCTCCAAAATGAGGAGTCTTTTTCAACCGAAATGGTGAAATATATGTTCTTGGAATAGTCATGTTCCTCAGAACCAAGTTGATAAGTTTCAATTACCTCACCCCGACGCACGGTATAGGGCTCAAACAGACGGCCCTTTTCGGGATAATAATCGGGCAACATTGCAATACAGCAACCATCGAAGTTAGGGTTTTGTTCGACGAAACGGCGTGTGACGGCAAACAAGGAATCAGGATAGGGGAGGACCTGCTCGAATTCCCAGCGGCGGTTCCGAAGCGCAAGTTCCACATCCTCTAGTGCGTGTTTTGCGGACAAGGCTTTGACCACCAACTCCATCTCTGCCTTGTTCTCCAAGTCGATTCGGATTTGTTTGCGCGAAAAATACTGCTGGATGCCTGAAATCAGCAACATAAGTAACGCCGCCGTGATGAGAATAGCGATGCTGGCTTTGTTACGGACTTTTTTCGATGTAGTGCTCTTCTTACTCATAATCCGTCATTTACCGATGCAAAATCTTGAAAAGATTGTTCCCAATACCTCTTCGGTCGTAATTTCGCCTGTAATGCTTCCAAGATGGTATAATGCTTCACGTAAATCTTGAGAAACCAAGTCAGTAGGAATGTTTATCTCAAGTCCTTGTTGAACTGAACACAGACTCTCTGAAGCATGCATTAAGGCCTCGTAATGCCTTACATTGGTCACCAAAGTGGCATCGGGTGAGGCTTGGGACTGACCAATTTTTAGGGTGTTGTACAAATCGTTAAGGCCAAATCCGTGCTTGGCAGAGAGACAGATGACCATGATGTCGTCATTGTCAAGGTCAAGGCGGAGTTCTCCTAAAATGGCTTCACCTTGATCGGGCAAAGTATCCACCTTATTAATACAAAGTATTAGCTGTTGATGCTGCATATTCACCTTGGATACGATTTCTCGAGCCGATGAAAGCATTGATTCATAACCTGTTGTAGCATCAAGCATTCCTATGACCACATTCGCTTCGCTGATTTTCTTATAAGAGCGTTCTATACCAATTTTCTCAATGGTTTCATCGGTATTGCGCAAGCCAGCCGTATCGATGAAACGATAAAGGATGCCGTTGATATTCAACGTTTCCTCAATGGTGTCGCGGGTGGTGCCGGCAATGTCGCTCACGATGGCGCGGTCTTCACCTAAAAGGGCGTTAAGTAACGTGCTTTTGCCCGTATTGGTCTGGCCAACAATCGCCACAGGGATGCCGTTTTTGATGGCATTACCCAAGCGAAATGAGTCCTTCAACTTGTTGACATGATCCAAGGTCTCTTGCAGCAAAGCCTTCAATTGGCTGCGGTCTGCAAACTCGACATCTTCTTCTGAAAAGTCCAATTCCAATTCCATCAACGATGTCATTTCCAATAATTTGGAACGCATTACTTGAAGTTCTTTGGAAAATCCACCTTTCAACTGGTTCATAGCCACATGATGGGCAGCTTCGCTTTCCGAGTTGATCAAATCGGCAATAGCTTCAGCCTGCGCAAGGTCAAACTTACGATTGACAAAAGCACGACGGGTAAACTCACCAGCTTCGGCCATGCGGCAACCATGAGCAATCAATACTTGCAAAAGTTTCTGCTGAATGAATACTGAACCGTGTACACTGATTTCGGCAGAATCTTCGCCCGTGAAAGAGTGGGGGGCTTTGAAGAAGGTTACCAACACTTCATCAAGTAGTTCGCCATGGTCTACAATATGGCCGTAATAGGCTTTGTTTGCAACTATTTTACTCTTATCGAAGGCCAAGTCTTTCTGCGTAAACAGCTGACTAACAATGGAAATAGCCTCATGACCAGAGACACGCACAACAGCAATGGCACCCATGCCATGTGGGGTGGCAATGGCGCAGATGGTATCAGTATTTAAGATGTTGGTTTGCATAACAAAAACCGGCATTTAACTACGTTGAATCTGCGATTTCGACAAGCTCAATGACCTTAGCTGTAGCAGGTCCTTGAGCCTGTCGAAGGGCCGTTCAATTTAACATAATGTTAGAAGGGCAGGTCATCCACGCTGTCTTCCGTGGGCGGATAGAAATCCTGTGCGGGAGCTGCGGCGGGCGGTGTCTGGTGCATCATAGGCTGTGGGGCGGGTTGTGCCGGAGCAACGGCTGGGGCGGCAGCAGCGCCAACGGGATCGAAACGCCACACACGCACATCCGTATACCACTTGCCATTGAATTCGCGCGATGAAATCTCAATCTGCGCCTTTATGGTCTGACCAGGCGCGAATTTCTGAATCTCATCGATTTGGTTTGTCCAGCAGGTCAGGCAAACCGTACGAGGATATTGCTCTTCAGTTTCGATGATAAGATCTTGCTTGCGCCATGGACCGCGGGCGCTTGTACCTTCGGTCAGATTACCGAGTCTGACCACTTTTCCAATAATTTCCATAGTATGTAGAATTAAAATTTAAAATTCAAAGATTCAAAGATTCAAAATTCGATGGAAAATGCCTACAAATTTTGAACTGCAAATGTAATCATCATTTTGGTTTTAGCAAGCAAAAAACTGAGGGAAATGGCAAATTTTGTCTCTGTTTCCGAATTTCCACTTTTTGAAAATAATCAACATTATGTTAAATAGTATATTTTGGAGTATGCCCCACTTGGACACAAAAAGCTTTTCTTTTGAACTCAACAACGATAAAATTATAAACCAATTCTTGATCCGTCAGCTTTTATAGATTCCCAATGGAATGATATAAAAGCTGACACATTTTTCAGAAAATATTCATCGCAATCACAGCACAAGCCTCCGCGTCGGCCCCTGCATTGTGATGGTTTTCTGCCAAGTCGTAACCAAAATGTTTCGAAACGGTCTGGAGTTTGTGGTTCTCCAACTCAGGAACCAATTGTTGCGAACCAAGATGCGTGCAATAGAATTTGAAGTTCGGATAAGGAATATGATACAATTCATGCAAGGCTTTCAGCACGCGCTCATCGAACGAAATGCCATGCGCCACCATCGGCAAACCTTTCACCTTGTCCTTCACCTTGTCCCATACCTCTGGAAACAAAGGCGCATGATTCGTGTCCTTGTACGTGATGCCATGAACTTTGGTCGTCCAAAAGTCATATCTGTTGGGCATCGGCTTGATGAGACTGTAGAAACGATCGACAATCTCATCATCCCTTACGATGACCAAACCCATACTGCATGCACTTGTCACCTCACCATTGGCACCCTCAAAGTCAATGGCGGCAAAGTCAAACAGATGGTATTTTGGCACATAGGATGGCCACTCAGCATCCGACCAGTTCGCTCCTTTTATCTTTTGTTTATTTCGGTTCCAAAACATATTGGCTGCAAAATTACGGAAATTGTGCAGTATTTCAGAAAAATAATGCTAACTTTGCCACGAATAGAAGGTTTATCCCCTACTCTATTGAAACATTAATTTTTCGTAACTAACTCATAATCAATAATAAAAGAATAACTACTATGGAATTGAAAGGCTCAAAAACAGAAGCCAACTTGATGGCTGCATTTGCTGGCGAATCACAAGCCCGCAACAAGTACACTTATTACGCCTCCAAGGCCCGCAAGGAAGGCTACAACCAAATTGCCGACCTTTTCGAAGAAACCGCCCGTAATGAGCAGGAGCATGCCAAGATTTGGTTTAAACTCTTGCACGACGGCGAGGTGCCCGACACAAAAACCAACCTGAAAGATGCCGCCGATGGCGAAAACTACGAATGGACCGACATGTATGCCGGCATGGCCAAGACGGCTCGCGAGGAAGGTTTCACCAAGATCGCCGTACTCTTCGAACTGGTGGCCAAAATCGAGAAGGAACACGAAGAGCGTTATCGCAAGCTCCTGAAGAACATTGAGGACGGCCTCGTGTTCTCACGCGAAGGCGACATGGTGTGGCAATGCTCCAACTGCGGACATATTGTCATCGGCAAGAAGGCTCCTCAAATCTGCCCCGTGTGCAACCATCCACAGTCCTATTTCCAAATCAAGGCTGAAAACTATTAATCCATTATTAATCAAATATTTATTTAAAATGAAAAAGTACGTTTGCGACGTCTGCGGTTACATCTACGACCCAGAAAAAGGCGATCCCGATAGCGGCATCGCTCCCGGCACCCCCTTTGAAGCCATCCCTGACAATTGGAAATGCCCATTATGCGGCATCGGCAAGGACAGCTTCTCTGTCATGGAATAATCGGTTTTTGTAGGGCTGTCGTATTACGGCAGCCGCATTATGGAACAACCAATGCGGCTGCCACAATGTGACAGCCCTACAAAATAAAACATAACCTATTGATTATGGATACCAAAGCATTATTCAATATCGGCTACGGCCTCTATGTGCTGACCACCAATTACGACAACATCGACAACGGTTGTATCGTGAACACGGTGATTCAAGTCACGAGCAACCCATTACAGGTTGCTGTGACGGTCAACAAGGGCAACTATTCGCACGACCTCATCAAGGACTCTTGTGTGTTCAATGTCAGCATGCTGACCACCGAAACACCGATGAAGGTCTTTGAGCATTTCGGATTCCAGTCCGGACGCAAGGTGAACAAATTCGCTGACTGTGAGGCTGAACACCGAGCCGTCAACCATGTGCTCTATATTCCTAAATACACCAACGCCTACCTGGCCTGCCGTGTCACCAAAAGCATCGATTTCGGCACGCACACCATGTTCATTGCCGATGTGCTCGATGCCCAAGTGTTGTCCGACAAGCCCTCGGTGACCTACGACTACTATCAAAAGAACATCAAGCCCAAACCGCAGCCAGCCGAGAAGCCCAAGGACGGCAAACGCCGTTGGGTGTGCAAGGTTTGCGGCTATGTATATGAGGGTGACTCCCTCCCACCCGATTTCGAATGCCCGTTGTGCAAACATGGCGTTGAGGATTTTGAGGAGGTTTTTTAGCTGTAGAGACGGTGTACTCACCGTCTCTACAAAACATAACAAATTCAATTATGCAACAAATACAATTAACCGAAAACATCTATTATGTCGGTGTCAACGACCGTCACACCGATAAATTTGAAAACCACATGGAGCTGCCTAATGGTGTCTCCTACAATTCTTATCTCATTGTCGATGAGAAGGTTGCCTTGATTGACCCCGTGGAAGCCAACTTCCTTGAGGAATACCTTTTCAAGGTGAAGTCGGTGCTGCAAGGCCGCAAGGTCGACTACCTTATTATTAATCACGACGAGCCTGACCACAGCAGCACCGTGGCCGCTGTGCTTCGCGAATATCCCGAAGTGCAAGTAGTCGGAAATGCCAAGACTTTTGCTCCTTTGGAGGCTTTCTATGGTTCCATTGAAAACAAGAAAGTTGTAGCCGAAGGCGAGACTTTGTGCCTCGGCAGCCACACCTTACAGTTCTTCATGGTGCCTATGGTGCACTGGCCTGAGTCGATGGTGACCTACGAGCAAAGCAGCAAGATTGTTTTCAGCAACGATGCCTTTGGCGGCTTCGGTGCCCTTAATGGCGGCATCTTCGATGACCAAGTCAACCTCGCCTTCTATGAGGATGAGATGCGCCGCTACTACGCCAACATCGTTGGCAAAGTGGCCATGCAAGCCTTAAAAGCCATCGAGAAACTCAGCGCTTTGGAGATTAAGATGATTGCCCCATCACATGGTCTGATATGGCGTAGCAACTTGGCTTGGGTCATCGGCAAATACACGCAATGGAGCAAGCAGGAATCGGAAGAGGGCGTGGTCATTGTCTACGGCTCGATGCATGGCAACACCGCACGCATGGCCGAGATTGTGGCCCGTGGCGCCGCCGAAGCCGGTATCAAAGAAGTGAAAGTCTACGATGTGGCCAAGACCGAAGTATCATTCATCATGAGCGACATATGGAAATACAAGGGTGTCATTATCGGTGCCTGCGCCCATTATGCCAACATGTTCCCCAACATGACTTTATTGGTACACGAAATCAATGAGTTCAAGCCGAAAGACAAGTGCTACGGCATTTTTGGAGGCATGAGTTGGAGCGGCGGCGGCGTGAAAACCCTCGCCAAATATGCCGAGGAAGGCAAATGGAACCTGGTGACAGATAACGTCGAAGTGAAGGGCGCACCTATCCGTGAAGAGGATTGGGACAAGCTCTACAACCTAGGCAAAGCCGTTGCAGAGACTGTGAAAGCCTGACCTCTACCCTATTGTTTTTGAATTACCATTCACTTATTCAATAACTTAAAAAATGATCAATTATGATTAAGAAAGCATTCAAAGTGTTGACAGTATGCCTCTTGGTGGCATTCATGTCATCATGTCAGACACAGACGCAGGAGCAAAAGGTCATCAGCAAGATGCAAGCCCTTGCCGAACGTGTCGAAAATAACAAAGAGACCTACAATGACGCAGAGTGGGAAAAAGTTGTCAATGAATTCGAGGCGCTCCAACAGCAAGCCAAGGAATGCGAGTTCTCGAAGGAGCAACTCAAAGACCTGGCCAAGGTTGAAGCCGAACTGACTGCAGCTATCGCCAAACAAGGTTCCAAGAGGGTCGGCAGTGACATCAAGGACGCCATCGATGATGGCAAGGAAATGCTCAATGGTGTCATCGACGGCATCAAGGAAGGTCTTGGAGGCGGTGAGGAGGCTGCAAAAAAGTAAACTTCTCTCCTATCCTAAACAAAAAAAAAATCCCCATCTTTCGATGAGGATTTTTTTTGTTTAAGTTCGTGTTTCTTTATTCAACCACAATCTTCTGGACCTTCATGTCCTTGCCATTGATGAGGCGAAGCATGTAGACACCAGGAGCGGCTTCAATATGCTTGCTGACGCTACCATTGATCTCTTCGCTACTCAAGATTTGGCCATTGACATCAACCACTTGGAGAATGGCATCACCTTCGTTGTTGATGATCCAATTGCCATTGCTGAAGAAACCGAAACCATTGTTATTGCCCAAAACGGACAGATCCTTGACGAGGCTGATACCTCTTCTGAACACCAATACGAAACGGTTGGGTTTTTCAATTGTCTTGGCATCAAAGCTGTAGCTCGGTGTGACCAAAAGGTCGGTGTCCATGCCAGTCATTCTGTCAATCAGGTGCAGATATCTCACTGTCGCATCCTCAACATTGACGTTGATGGTGTATCTGCCATCTTGAGCAGGTATGAAGCTTACGGGAAGCTTACCATTATTGCTGCCGTTCACCACTGCGTAGTCGTTATTATCTTTAGTGATGTACATCTTGGTGTTGTTCGGATTCAGCATGAACTTAGGCAACTTGTCGCCACCAAAGCGAACAATAGCGCGGTCGATGACATCGCTACGGTCTTGGTTGACATTGAGAACGATTTGCCCCTTGCCTGGGTTAGACTCGGTACTGAAAGTCATCGTTTCACCATCGTTTTCAGCGACGACAAAGATGCCTTCCATAGCACCAACTTCATTGCCTTCACCAGCAACCACTTCCGAACCAGTTCCATTCAAGGTATAGAATGACTTGGTGATATAAGCTTTCTCGGCAAAAGGATTACCCACGAGATTCCAGCCTGAGAACTCTATGTTGCCGCCAGTCTTCTTGACCAAGGTCACTTCACCGTTACCATCGTATGGAGCACCGATGAAGGTGAGGACAACGGGATTGTCGGTACCATTTCCACTGTTGGCATAGAGGTAACCCGTGCCAGGCTGAAGAACGTAATTCTCTTCTCCCCTATGGTTAATCCATTCCAGATCCTGTTCCTGATCGAAGGAATAGAAGTCGTAGCTGTTACTCATCAAGTTTTCCACATTCTTGGCTTGGACATCTCCAATGGGTGAAGCGATGAAGTAGTAGCCACCATTGTCAGTGTAAGGAGTAATTTCCTTGGTATAAGAGTGGAAGAAGGAAAGAATCACAGGGTTATTAATATCCTGATATACAAACATATTCTCTGGCACAGCTTCGATAACACGATCGCTGGTATAAACTTCATATTCGTAGCCACTGGCATGGTCGTACAGTTTGAAAGTGGCCACTTTATTTATATCTGGTCTATAATTAACATAGACGCGAGCCATGACATAAACGGGGTCACTCAACGCTGAATTAATTGACATAAAAGTAGCGCCTCTCAGTTCGCCATCGACGAATGCAGCCACCTCCAAGGCTTCATAGTTGTCTATTCCAACGAAGTCGCCGTCAATTTGAACACGGGCGAAAAGATCAGTATGGTCTTCATAGGCATACATATTAAAACCCGGCCAATGCGATTCATACTGTTGTGCAAAGATTGATCCGCAAATTGCGAATACTGCAATCAATGTAATTAAAACTTTTTTCATCTTAGTAGTATTTTTGTGGTTTAATATATTGCTGCAAAAGTACAAAAAACTTTCTTACAACGTTTTTCTTTTTTCTTTTTTTTATTCAATAAGCATTTTTCAATTATTTTGCGTTCATTCCGAAGGTGAACGTCTTGACGCTCGTCGCCTTCGAGTAGTAGAGGTAGCCTTGGCCAGGTTCGAGAGTTCCCACCGTACCTACCCAATTGCCGTCATTGTACACCGAGCTGCCCGTCTGCGACTTCACCACATCGCCATTCACCGGGTTGAGGCCGGCGAAGGCAGCGCCCAACGTCATGCTCGTGCCGGACGGGAATCCGATCCAGTTGTTGCCCGGGTTGATGGTGAGCACTTCCCGCAGGCTTCACTGACCTGGATCTTGTACATCTCTCGGATGTCGAAGGCCATGGTCTCGGGTATCCACATGCCGTTGCTGTAGACGATGGATGTGCTCTGCGACTTGATTATCGCCGTGCCGTCGCTACCCAGGGCGGCCTCGACGGCCGACTTCAGGTCGGCAAGCGTGATGCCGAGGTTCGTAGACCACCAGTTCAGGCCGGCTGCAAGGCTGACCGTCTGCTGCGGCGGCTCCTGTGTGAAGTTGGCCACCAGGCTGCGGTCGGCCGTCACCGTGAAGCCGTAGTCGGCGTCCGTCGACACCACGACGCCGTCCTCTGTCCAGTTCGCGAAATAGTACCCCGCGTTAGGCGTGGCCGTCACAACGCAGGCCTCGCCATGGTTGAAGGTGCCGCTGCCTGTGGAATTG
>CACXXW010000036.1 GCA_902771635.1 uncultured Bacteroidia bacterium
GCATACCCGTATTTCACTTCGCCCCAGCTGGTGATGCCTGGCTTCACCTTCAGCAGCAAGCGATAATAAGGAGCCTTTTCCATGATTTTGTCAATGAAATACTGACGTTCAGGACGATAACCCACCAATGACATCTTTCCTTTCAGCACCGTCCAGAACTGTGGGATTTCATCCAAGCGCACCTTACGCATGAACTTGCCGAACTTGGTGATGCGCGGGTCGTCGTCGCTCGAGAGCTGAGGCGTACCGCTCGACTCGGCATCGACCCTCATACTGCGGAACTTAGCCATATTGAAAGGCTTGCCTCCTTTACCGATGCGTTCCTGCACATAGAAAATCGGTCCTTTTGAGGTGGCCTTCACGATGATGGCACAAGCCAAGAACACTGGCGACAAGATAATAAGTGCCAACGCAGAAGCCACAATGTCGAAAGCACGTTTCACCACTCTTTGCCAGATGGGCATCAGTTCGGGTGTGACCTGCACCAACGGTGCCTGCCAAATGGCCGATTGCTTGACGGTACCAAAGACCAAGTCCTGCATGGCGGGGATGATTTTCACGTTGGCATCGGTCGTGTCAACCACTGAGAGCAGCACTTTCATCGTCTCCACCTCCGAACGCTCGATGGCAATGATGACCTCCTCCACGTTTTTCTCCTTCACAATCTGTTCAATTTCGCGGTATGAGCCCAAACGCGGGAGATATTCAGCGAGCTTATACTCTTTTTTGTCATACACATTGAGGAAACCTATCAGTCGGCGACCCGAAGGCTTCACTTCCTCCTCGATTTCCTTAAAGATGGCACAGGCATTGTCGTTACTACCCACAATCAGCGTGTTGAACCCGATTTTCTTGGCTCGAATACGATAAATAACCGAAGTGGTGATGATCAGGCGAGGAATGTAAGTGATGACAAACTGAAGGGTGAATAATGCAATAAACGATTGATAATAAGACTTGTATGAAACCACTTCATCATCAAGGATAACCACGAAGAAAAGCACAATCACGCCCAACAAGGTGATGAAAAACGTCTGCCCCAATTCTTTCAGCCTCGACTTTTGATAGACCTTCTCATAGGCACCCGAAACGGCGTGAAGAATGAGCCAGGAAATAGGAATGATAGCCACCCCCAACCAAAAGCTAGGGGTATTGAAAGAATTCGTGATACGATCCCAATAATTGATATAGAGATCTTCGTGCGCCTTGCGGAAGAAATAAAACAACGTCCACGCCAGAATGGAAGCCAACCAATCGACGATGAAGTAGAGCGATGCTAATCTTTTCTTGTTCATTGGGTAAAGTTACGATAAAGCAGTTTCAGGTTATCGAAATAATAATAGCGCGGCTCGTTGATGGGATGATATACGTGGCCATAAAGCAAATCTTGGTCGGTGGTCAAGTCGGAGGTGAGATAGAGCTTGAAATAGTTGGAAGTCACATTGTTGTTCATCATTGGGCCCAGGTTGATATAAATCTTGTTCCAGCGTTGTGGCTTGTCGTGTTGTTTGTCAGTAGGTGTCACCTTCACCAATGGCATCATCTCCAGTTGATAGTTCTTAAAATACTGGACGCCAACGAAGAAGGTGTCGTTGCAGTTGTAGTCCATCTCCAGCAGGCAATACACACCGTTGGTACCTTTGTAGAAGTCAAACTCATCAGCGGCAAATACGGTGAAATCCATTGTATCAGGCGGCAGTTCTACCTTCCCTGAGAAAAACGAGTTGGCCGAATGCCAAGCTCCTTCACCTGTGAAACGCACCATGCTCGTGTCACTGCTGTCGTCGGGCAACAGGGAGTTGGTATTCTCGAAGTCCTCCATCCAAGCCACATTGACCCCTTCACCAATGGGATAATAGCTCACCGAAGGACTCAAGTTGACAATACTGTCCTCAACAAGATTCACATTCTGGTAGATGCGAGGCATGTAGAACGGATATCTGTCGCGCGAAGCCGATATGCCGTTCACCTTGATGCCACCATAGATGGCCACCTTGTGAGGGCCCTTCTTCAAGACGGGGAAAGTGCTCGGGAGTTCATAACAGCCGATGGGATTGTCATCGATATACACCCAAGCGTCTGTGATTTTATGTGTCGTGGCGCCATAAACGAAATAATCCGTGAGCGTGTCCACATCGACGGACTCGATATGGATGTAGGAAGGCACCGTTTGTGAGCCTTCAAACTTGTTGCACGAAGTGGCTGCCATCGCCAGGAAAAAGAGACCAAGCACGACGGAAAAGATAGAATTCCTTGTCATAGAACTATATTTAATAAGGTAACGGCGATGCTTCATGAATATTGTTTCAAATGGCTTTTATTTCTGCACCTTGGAAATGGCTTCATTCACAGCGGCCAAGATGCGATAGGCAAGCTTCAAAACGTTGATGCCATCATCGATGGTGACGGCAGGCGTAGTATTGTGAATAATAGCGTCATAGAAGCTTTCCAGCTCCGTCTTGATGGCGTTGATGGGATGGATTTCGGGACGCTCAAAGGTGATTTGCTTTTCTGTGCCATCTCCCAAAGTGATGGTCGCCGACAGTGGGTTGGTTTCATCCACCTCATCCTTGATTCGGAATATCTCAGCCACCTTGTCCAAGAAATCGACCGTGATGTAAGCACCTTTTTGGAAGATGCGGGTCTTGCGCATGTTCTTCATCGAAAGACGTGACGCGGTGAGATTGGCCACCGTGCCATTCTCGAACTCGATGCGTACATTGGTGATGTCGGGTGTTGGACTGACGATGCTCACACCACTCGCACTAATGTGCGCCACGGGCGATTTGACGATGGTAAGCAGAATGTCGAGGTCATGCACCATCAAGTCGAGTACGACAGGAACATCGGTACCACGTGGGTTGAACAAAGCCAAACGATGTGCTTCGATGAAGAGCGGGTCTTGAATAAAAGGCTCGGCAGCAATAAAGGCCGGATTGAAGCGTTCCACATGCCCCACCTGCACCTTGACGCCAGCTTCATCGGCCAGTTTCTTCAGAGCGTTGGCTTCATCGGGCGTGGCCACGATGGGCTTCTCGATGAAAACATGCTTGCGCTTCTGCAAAGCCTTGGAAGCGCATTCGAAATGACGGATAGTGGGCGTGACTATGTCGACCACATCCACGGCATCTATCAAAGCATCAATGGAATCGAAGCACTTCAAGTTCATTTCGGCTTCCACTTGTCGCGCCGTCTCATCGGCAGGATCATAAAACCCGACTAACTCGTATTTCTCTATCTGTTTGATGCAGTTCAGATGAATTTTGCCCAGATGGCCTGCACCTAAAACACCTATTCTCAGCATATTTCAAAATTTCGGCAAAAATAGTGTTTTTTATCATTTCATAGCGTCAGATTTTAGCGTAATTTCGCAGCGTGAATACCTCTTTAGAAGACAACTACCGCCACAAAGGACTGCGCAAACAACTTGTCGAACAATTGCGCACCAAGGGCATCACCGATGATGCCGTGCTTTCGGCCATCAACGAGGTGCCGCGCCACGTGTTTCTCGACTCCTCTTTCGTTGAACTCGCCTATCAAGACCAAGCCTTCCCCATCGGCTCGGGACAAACCATCTCACAGCCGCACACCGTGGCTTTCCAAACCCAGTTGTTGCAAATCGAAAAAGGGATGAAAGTACTTGAAATCGGCACAGGCTCGGGCTATCAAGCTTGTGTGTTGGCCGCGATGGGTGCCAAGGTATTCAGCATCGAGCGGCAGCGCAACCTCTATTTCAAGACCAAGGAAATCCTTGAGCAACTGCCTTTCCGCGTGAAGACATTCTTGGGTGACGGATATGAGGGCTTGACCACCTACCAGCCCTTCGACCGCATCATCATCACGGCAGGCGCACCGAGCATCCCCGACATGCTTGTCCAACAGATGAAGCCAGGCGGCATCATGGTCATCCCAATGGACAACACCGAAGGTGATGGCCAAACTATGCTGAGGGTGACCAAGATGGAGGATGGTTCTTTGAAAAAAGAGGAGTTCGGCGACTTCAAGTTTGTGCCGATGCTGAAAGAGATTGGGAATGATTAAAAAAGGAAGGCCGTAGCCTTCCTTTTTTAATCACTTCTTGAATATGCCGCCCAAAAGGCCTCGGAAAATCGACTTTCCGAGTTGGCGTCCGAAGGTTGTCGCCGTCGTATTGATGGTCTTCTCGACGGCTTTCCTTGTGGCTGACTTCTTCTTGGAGCTTGCGCTGCGCGAGCTGGTACTTCTTGAGCGTTCCTTTTCCTTCGCTTCCTTGGCCAGACGCTTTTCTTCCTCTTCTTCTTCACGCTGGCGACGTTTTTCTTCCTGCTTCTGCTGTTCGATGAGCAGCTCGTAAGCACTCTCGCGATCGAAACTCTTGTCGTAGATGCCATAAAGGCGCGAGTTGCGGATCAAGGCAGTACGCTGTCCCTCGGTGATGGCACCGATTTGACTCAGCGGGAAGAGAATCTTGGCACGTTCAACGACACAAGGTGCACCTTTCTCATCAAGGAAGGAGACCAAAGCCTCACCTGTACCAAGTTCCAAGATAGCCGCTTCTGTATTGAAGCTGGGATTGGCGCGGAAAGTCTGTGCTGCCGCCTTAACGGTCTTCTGGTCTTTAGGAGTATAGGCTCTCAGTCCGTGCAGGACGCGGTTACCTAACTGGCCAGCAATGACTTCAGGAATATCGCTCGGACTTTGGGTGACAAAATACACACCCACGCCCTTGGAACGTACCAAGCGGATGACTTGTTCGATCTTGTCAATCAGAGCTTTGGAGGTGTCCTTAAACAGCATGTGTGCCTCATCGAAGAAGAACACTAGCTTGGGCAATTCGAGGTCACCGACTTCGGGAAGCTGTTCGTAGAGTTCACTCAACAGCCACAGCAGGAAGGTGGAATAAAGCTTGGGATTGAGCATCAGCTTGTCGGCAGCCAACACATTCATCACGCCGCGTCCACCTTCAGTTTGGAGGAAGTCCAAGGCATTGAACGAAGGCTCGCCAAAGAAGATCTCGCCACCCTCGGCCTCCAAAGCCAACAGAGCACGCTGGATAGCGCCCACGCTCACCGACGACACCGTTCCGTAGGTCGTGGTGAACTCCCTAGCGTTCTTTGCCACATAGTCGAGCATCATCCGCAAGTCCTTCATGTCGATGAGCAAAAGGCCTTGGTCATCAGCAATCTTGAAGACAATGTTCAGGATACCCGTTTGGGTTTCGTTGAGGTCAAGTAGTCGAGCCAGCAGTTGGGGACCCATCTCCGAGATGGTTGCTCTGAGTGGGTGGCCCTGCTCGCCATACACGTCGAAGAAACGTGTGGGGCAGCCGTGGAACTGTGGGTTTTCGATGCCAAACTCAGGGCAACGCTTCTCGATGAAGCCACTCATTTGTCCAGGTTGGCTGATACCCGAGAGGTCGCCTTTCATGTCGGCCATGAAGCAAGGCACGCCTGCTTCGCAGAACGTTTCGGCGAGCACCTGCAGAGTGACGGTCTTACCCGTACCCGTGGCTCCCGCAATCATGCCGTGACGGTTGGCCATCTTGCCAATCATATAGATGGGACCGTTGTCGCAATGCGCGATGTAGAGTTGTTTGTCGTCGGTATACATATTGTTGAAGTGTTGATTGTTTAATCGTTGAATTGTTGTTATTTTTGACTCGGGACTGCTGGACGCGAGACGCAGGACTCATTCCGCATTCCACATTCAGCATTCAGCATTTATTTTGAATCGAATGTATTTGATGGTGAGGCCTTGATCAAGCCACATCTGTTCGTAGAAGGTGCGGATAGTCTTCACTTCAAGGTTGTCATCGTTCGCGTAGAGGTCATCGGTAGCATAGAGCAGCGGCAGACCCTGCTTCTCCACCACATCGTGGAGGGTGAACTCGTACATGATGGGGCTATCGGTCTTGAGGTTGAGGATGCCATCAAGACGGACAATCTTACGATAACGGTCAAGGAACTCGGGTGAAGTGAGACGATGGCGTGCATTACGCTCACCCTCGCCTGGATGCGGGTCGGGGAAGGTGACCCAAATCTCGGCCACTTCATCCTTGGCGAAGAAATGCTCGATTTGGTCGATGCGAGCACGGAGGAACGCCACATTCTTCAGGCCTTCCTCGTTCGACTGCTTCAGACCACGCCAGATGCGGGCGCCTTTGATGTCGACACCTATATAATTAATGGCGCGATGGGCACGGGCCAAGCCGACGGTGTATTCCCCCTTGCCACAACCCAACTCGAGCACGATGGGGTTGTCGTTATGGAAGAAGTCGGCATGCCACTTGCCTTGCAGCGGGAAGCCCTCGCTCATGATGCGTTCATAGCTGTATTCGAACAAGTTCGGGAAGGTCTTGTTCTCAGCGAATCGTTCTAGTTTATTCTTTTTTGACATTGTTCTAATATCCTGACGCCCCTACGGGGCTATCACTACTTTAGTATCCAAGCCTTGTATTCCGTCTTGGCTCTGATTTCACGAAGCACTGCCGTGGCTTCCTCTTCGGTGGTATAACGGCCGAACGACACATACCATCTGTCGCCCCGCAACTCATAGAAGGCTGCAGTATAGCCTTTCCATTGCAAGGATTGAGCCATACGAGCCGCATCCTCTTCGTGTCCATAGATTCCTGCAACAATCCATATATTAGCCTCTCTCACAGGCTCTTTCCATTCCCACTTCTTCTCATAGAAAGGCAACTTATAGGTTCCAGGAGCACTCGCTGGTCCACGTTGCGTTTCCTCCCACGGGAAACGAATGGCGTCAAACTCATGCAAGCCATAGAGGACACCTGCCGCTATCAAAAGGCATAACAGGATCCACAACCAACCTGAACGACGCGGCTTTTCATCATCGGCATGCACTGCCTTTTCATCCACAGTTACTGGCGTGTTCTTTTCTTTCTGTTGCTGTTCAATCTCCGCCTTTATCTCTTCTTTCGACTTTGATTGAATTACTGGCTGTAGGCTAAAATCACACAACCCGAAAGCATCAGCATTGTAATTCACCGACTTATCCTGCTCGAATACAAGGTTGTTGTCATAATCAAAACGCAAAGTGCCAATATGCTCCAACACCAATTTCTTCCCTTGCTTCATCTTATTGAAGCAATCGGTAACGAACAGCACCAAATGCGTTTTTGCCTCGCTCTTCGAGACCCTATCTTTATCTGATATATAATTGACAATCAAATCATTGTCTTCGCGCAAATTGGCATCAAAAACGATGTCGCAATTGGGCATGGTGAAAAAGTTTGCCACAGGATTCACCTTAGCCGAGGTTGTCTTCTTCATAAAAGCACCCAAGCCTGGCACCACCACAGTGTCGCGGACAAACAAAAGGTCTGATATGGCTTCTGCTATCGAAATCATCTTACTCTACCAGTTGATTCTGAGCAAATTGCATGGCCTTTTCATAATCCTCTTGCGTATCGATAGATAGGCTTTCAAGCTGTGTAACGCCCATACGGATGCGCAAGCCGTTTTCCAACCAACGCAATTGCTCCAACGACTCAGCCATTTCAAGTGCAGTAGACTGCATTTCAGCGATTTGACACAAGGTTTCCGTTTTGTAGGCATAGAGGCCAATATGCTTATAGAACTCGCCCTTTTGCAACCATTTGTCACGATCCAGATTGCGCATGAAGGGTATGGGATTACGGCTAAAATACAGCGCGTTACCTTGTTTGTCCATCACCACTTTCACCACGTTGGGACTGAAAAGTTCATCCTCATCCTCAATACGTTTGGCCAAAGAGGCCAGTTGGGTATCATCGCGACCAATCAACCCAATGACTTGATTGATTTGGGCAGGGTCGATGAAAGGCTCATCACCTTGTATGTTGACCACAGCATCATATTGTCCTTCAAGCATATATAACGCTTCACGGCAACGATCGGTACCACTGCGATGATTGGGGTCGGTCAGCACATATTGACCACCAAACTTCAACACTTCATCGGCAATGCGCATATCATCGGTGGCTACCACGACAGCGTCCAATTTCGACTTCCAAGCCTGTTCCCAAACGCGCTGAATCATCGTCTTCCCTTTAATCATAGCCAAAGGCTTACTGGGGAAGCGTGTCGAGGCATAACGTGAGGGTATGATTCCTATCACTTTCATAATCAAAACAATCCATTCAACGAAGCTTCAATACGGTCGACAACGGTACTGAGGTCTTCGGGATTCTCGAGTTCAAGGTTATCAGTGTCGATGATGAGCAATTTGCCATCGTGGTAGTTGTTGATCCATTGCTCGTAGCGCTCATTGAGGTTGGTCAAGTAGCTGATGCTGATGGATTGCTCAAACTCGCGGTTGCGTTTGGCGATATGCCTAATCAAGGTAGGCACCGAGGCGCGGAGATAAATCAGTAAATCGGGCGGTTGGAGGAACTTGGTCATCAGTTCGAAGAGCGACTGATAGTTCTCGAAATCACGGGTTTCCATCAAGCCCATGGAATAGAGGTTAGCCGCAAAAATATGGGCGTCTTCATAGATGGTACGATCTTGAATGACGTCCTCACCGCTGTTGCGGATGTCCATCACCTGACGGAAACGGCTGTTGAGGAAGAATATCTGGATATTGAACGACCAGCGTTGCATGTCCTCGTAGAAACTGTCGAGATAAGGATTGTGTTCCACCTCTTCGTAATGAGGCTTCCAGTTGAAATGCTTGGCCAAAAGCCCCGTCAGGGTGGTCTTGCCCGAGCCTATGTTGCCAGCTACTGCGATGTGCATAATACTCTTGTTTTAGGATGATAAGAAGTGGCTAAAATAAAGAAAAGTCGGCAAAAAGAGCCCATTTTTTTGCAGAAAAATAACAACCAACTGATTTTCAGCTTATTTTGGCGCTTTTATTAGCAAGTAGACACCCAACACGCAAAAGATAAAATTGGGAATCCAGGCGGCGAAGAAAGGCGACAGGCTGCCCGAGATGGCAAACGACTTGGAAATCTGCATGAAAAGGATGTAGGCGAACGCGATGGTGATGCCGATACCCAAGTGCATTCCAATACCTCCCCTTACCTTTCGGCTGGAAAGGGCTGCACCAATGAGGGTCAAGATGAGAACGGCAGCCGGTGCTGACATACGGGTATGCATTTCCACTTGATAAGCCTTCACGCCCTCCGAGCCTTTCTCTTTCATGCCCTGGATGTGGTCGCGCAACTCGAAAAAGTCCATTTCCTCAAAGTCTTCCTTCATCATATATAGGTCACTGGGATACAAGTTGATCAAGGTGTCGAGATTTCGGCCTTTCAACAGGGTTTCCTCTTTCCCATCGATGTTCCTAATGGCGTAGGGGTCGATATTCCAGCTGTTGACGGCAATCGTATCGTGATAGAGTATATCAGCCATCACCTTGTATTTCAACTCACTACCTTCATACCTTTCCCAAGAGAACTTGTAGCCGAGTTGCTTAGTGATATTATAACTCTCCACATACACGTACTCATCCTTTTCAATTTGGACATGCACATTGCGTCCAGCACTTTGGCTCAGTTTCTCCATGTATTCATCCTTGAACTGTCGTCGGATTTCGTTGGTCTTGGGAATCAAGAAATTACCAAAGTACAACGACATCACGGCAATGCAAATTGCTGCAAACATATAGGGAACGAGAAAGCGCCAAAAGCTGATGCCGCTGCTTAAAATGGCCACAATTTCGGTGCGAGCAGCCATTTTTGAAGTGAAAAACACCACGGCGATGAAGGCGAACAAATGGATGAATAGGTTGATATAATATGGTATCGACATGATGTAATAGTCGACCACCACCCGTTGCCAAGGCGCATTGTGTTTCAGGAAGCTGTCGATGTTTTCGGACACGTCGAAAATGATGACAACCAAAATCAGCATCGAGATGGCAAAGAAAAAAGTGCCAAGATACTTCTTGAAAATATATGCGTCTATTTTTCTCATTCACAACCTCCTAGTCACTTTTGGCAGCATCATGTCGCGCCACTCGGCAAAATCACCAGCGATGATGTGCTTTCGGGCTTCGCGCACCAACCATAGGTAGAATCCAATGTTGTGCAAACTGGCAATCATGGGACCGAGTATTTCGCCCGCGACAAACAAATGACGGAGATAGGCCCTCGTATATTGTGCATCGACAAAAGTTTCGCCACTGGGGTCAACGGGCGAGAAGTCGAGCTTCCACTTTTCATTCTTCAGATTGATGATACCTTCTGATGTGAAAATCATGCCGTTACGACCATTGCGCGTGGGCATCACACAGTCGAACATGTCGACACCACGCGAGATGCCCTCAAGGATATTGGCCGGTGTGCCTACACCCATCAAATAACGCGGTTTGTCCTTAGGCAGGATGGTGTTCACCAACTCAATCATCTCATACATCGTCTCAGTCGGCTCACCCACGGCCAACCCTCCGATGGCATTGCCGTCCGCATCCTTCGAAGCGATGTATTCCGCCGATTCCTCGCGCAAATCGCGGTAGACGCAACCCTGCACGATGGGGAACAAAGCCTGCTCGTAGCCATATTTGGGCTCGGTGGCTTTAAACCGTTCGATGCAGCGGTCAAGCCAGCGGTGGGTGCGCTCCATGGAAGGCTTGGCATATTTATAGTCTGCTGTGCCAGGCGTGCATTCGTCGAAGGCCATCATGATGTCGGCACCAATACTCCGCTGTATGTCCATCACGCGCTCGGGAGTGAATAGATGGCGCGAGCCGTCGATATGCGACTGGAAGGTCACACCTTCCTCCTTCATCTTGCGGATACCCGTGAGTGAAAACACCTGAAAACCACCACTATCCGTCAAGATGGGGCGATCCCAACCATTGAACTTATGCAAACCTCCCGCAGTATCAAGCACATCCAAGCCAGGGCGGAGATACAAATGATAGGTGTTGCCCAAGATGATTTGCGCCTTCACCTCATCACGCACATCGCGCAAGTGGCATGCCTTCACCGTACCTGCCGTGCCTACCGGCATAAATATCGGGGTTTCAATCGGGCCATGGTCGGTGTTCAGGACACCTGCACGGGCATTGCTTTTGGGGTCATTTGCTGCAATAGTGAATTTCATCGTTGTAATTTTGCGCAAAAGTACGACTTTTTTCAATGCAAGTCCAAAGATTCCCCTGCGGGGAATGGAGGTAGGTCATTAATCTAAAAGCGGCGGCGGGTTGAGCCTACCAACTGTAAACGACACAAGCCGCCGCTGTTAAACAGAACAAATGACAACTCCATTCCCTAAGGAATCTCATCATCGAATTATCTTTCAAAAAACTTGCTTTTTGCCATCAAGAAATCCACATTTTTATTACCTTTGCAAAACTAAAACATATCGAAACGATGCAATTCAGTTTTAACTATAACAGCCTTAGTTTCATCATTTTAATTATCTTTGGAGTCTGCCTCATCATCCAATTGATCTATCATTGGGGCTTTTTCTCGAAAGTGGCTTTCTACAAGAGGAGCGCGCGCCCGAAATTGGACGAGGAATTGGAGCCTGTCTCAGTAGTGCTCTGTGCGCGTGATGCCTACGAATATCTCATCGAACTCATCCCAGCATTACTCCAGCAGGATTACCCTGATTTTGAAATCGTTGTGGTGAACGACTGTTCTGACGACGATACCGAGGAATACCTGAAAGACCTCGAGCGCAAGGAGAGCCGTGTGAAGCCCGTTCAACTCAAACAGCACCTCAACTTCTTCAACGGCAAGAAGTTCCCGCTCTCGATGGGCATCAAGTCGGCACAAAACGACCTCATTGTCCTCACTGACTGCAACTGCATGCCGGTCAACGACCAATGGCTGCGCAGCGTGGTGAACCGCTACAATAACTCGACTGAAATCGTTATCGGATACAGCCCTTACGTGCAGAAAAAAAGCAGCCTGAATCGCATCATGCGTTTCGATGCCCTGCAAAACGCCCTACTCTACCTCTCCGCTGCCTTGAACCGTCATCCTTATATGGGCATCGGCAAGAACCTTTCCTATCGTAAAGAATTGTTTTACAGAAAACAAGGATTCATTTCGCACTACACCACCACTGTTGGGGAGGATGATTTGTTCATCAACAAGGCGGCCACAAAGAAAAATACCGAAGTGCTGATTGATGCAGAAGATGCCATCCTTACCACCCCCACCAGCAGCTTCAAACTCTGGATGAGACAGAAGAGCAGCCGTTACTCCACCGTCTCGAAATACGATGGACGTTCCCGATTGATGCTGAGTCTGTTTTATGGCTCACAGTTCTTGTTCTATGTGTCCTTTATCACGCTAATCGCCCTTTGTGCCAAGCCAGCCTTCACCATCACCAACAGCGCGGCGTTTTACATCCCCATCCTCGTGTTTTTCTTCCTCTTACGCTTTGGATCCCAATTGTTTATCTACCACAAAGCCTCAAAGCGTTTGGGTGAAAAAGGATTGTTGCCAGGTTTGATTGCCTACGATTTCTTGTTCGCTTTCCTCTCGCCTTGGCTTAGGTTGATGGGTCGGATGAATGTGGGAAAGGAATAAACTCATCCTTTAATCTGAATCACAAACCCTTCATCAATCAGCGGCTGCACCAAAGCACGCATCTCCTCTATCGTGAACTTCTGCAAACCTTCCTCTGGCGTGGGTCGGTCGATGGTGTAAACCATAGTTTCACGCGGTCTCAAAATACGCACAATGTCCATCCAGCCATTCAGCACTTCGGGGCTTGAGGAATCAAAATCCTTGCTTTTCAGGAACATAGTCTGCAAAATGAAATCGCCGTCGAACTGCTTCAAGGCCTCCACCACGCGATGGATGTCATAGCCTGGAGCAGGATGATTGATCTTTTCAATCAGCGCGTTGGTCGGGGCATCGATTTTCATGACCGGATTGTCGACCTTACGCAAAGCAGCAAAAACTTCGGGTTTGTGTACCATCGTGGCATTCGACAGTACCGTGATTTTGGAGTTAGGATAATACTTGTCGCGCAAAACTATCGTGTCATCAATAATCTGCGAAAACTCAGGGTTGATGGTCGATTCACCATCGCCGCTGAATGTGATGGAATCAATCGGAACACCTTCCCTTTTACATTGTTGCAACTTGATTTCCAAGGTTTTGCGGACTTTTTCTGCGGAAGGCAATAGAGTATCATTGCGCCCATCCTTGTTCCAACCGCATTCGCAATAGATGCAGTCGAAAGTGCAAATTTTCCCCTTTTCAGGCAACAGATTGATTCCCAATGAGCTACCAAGCCGGCGACTATGAATGGGACCGAAAACAGTTTCTTCTCTGATCATTTTTTACTATGGCTGATGACCATGGCCTATGGCTTACTTTTACTAATGGGAATGCTTCCAACATAAGTCCGCTTTAAACATGTTATAAAGCGAACCCAAATGTGAAGCAAGCCATTAGCCATTAGCCATAGGCCATAGTCAAATTACTTTGCGTAACTGACAGCTCTCGTTTCGCGAATCACCGTTATCTTGATCTGGCCTGGATAGGTCATCTCCGTCTGGATCTGCTTCGAGAGGTCGTAAGCGATGCGGTCGGCATCTTGGTCAGTCACCTTGTCGGCACCCACAATGACGCGCAGCTCACGGCCAGCCTGGATGGCGTAGGTCTTCACCACACCCGGATAGCTCATGGCCATCTCCTCCAACTTGTTGAGTCGTTGGATATAGGCCTCCACCACCTCGCGACGGGCACCCGGACGGGCACCAGAGATGGCGTCGCACACCTGCACGATGGGCGAAATCAGGTTATCCATTTCGATTTCCTCGTGGTGGGCACCGATGGCGTTGCAGATGTCTGGCTTTTCCTTCAGACGCTCGGCGACCTTCATACCCAAGATAGCGTGCGGCAGTTCCTCCTCATTTTCAGCCACTTTACCGATGTCGTGCAACAGACCGGCGCGTTTGGCAGCTTTCACATTGAGGCCGAGTTCGGCAGCCATAGTAGCACAGAGCTTGGCGGTCTCAATGGAGTGTTGCAGCAAGTTTTGGCCATAGCTGGTACGATACTTCATACGGCCGATCATCTTGATCAGCTCGGGATTGAGGTTATGGATACCGAGGTCGATAGTGGTACGCTTACCGGTTTCCATAATTTCCTGATCCACTTGCTTTTCCACCTTGTGTACCACCTCCTCGATGCGGGCGGGGTGAATGCGGCCGTCAACGACAAGCTTCTGCAAGGAGAGGCGTGCGATTTCGCGGCGAATCGGGTCAAAACCAGAAATAAGAATGGCATCAGGGCTGTCATCGATGATGATTTCGACCCCCGTGAGCGACTCAAGGGTGCGGATGTTACGTCCCTCACGACCGATGATGCGACCCTTAATCTCATCGTTTTCAATATTGAACACGCTGACAGTGTTCTCGATAGCCGTTTCCGAAGCTGTACGTTGGATGGTCTCCAGTACAATCTTCTTGGCCGTTTGTGCAGCACTCATCTTAGCCTCTTCGGTGACTTCCTTCACGTAGACCATTGCATCGGCCTGAGCGTCTTCCTTGATCAGTTCGATGAGTTGCTCTTTGGCTTCCTTGGCCGACAGGCCCGAAATGGTCTCCAATTTCTTCGATTCTTCGCTGTAGATGCGGTCGAGATCAGCCTTTTTCTTGTTGAAGTTCTCGATTTGGCCTTCCAGTTTCTGTTGGGCGGCTTGCACCTCTTTGGCCTTGCGCTGTGCCTCATCCATCTTCTGGCTGGCATCCTGTTTCAGTTGGTTGGCCTTCTGTTCCACCTTCTGGGCGGCGCGGTTGCGTTCTTCGCAAGCCTTTTCGTGTTCATCCTTCATTTGCAGGAACTTCTCCTTAGCTTGCAAAATGCGTTCCTTCTTGATGACTTCGGCTTTTTCCTTGGCTTCTTCAAGCAAAGCGGTTTCTTCTTTGGTGACTGCCTTCTTCAGCAGGGTTGACGTGATGAAATAACCCACCGCAAGCCCCACGACTAAGGCAACAATTGCGGCGATGATAATCGGTGTAATGGTGAGTAATAACATTTTAAACTCTGTTTTTACTCGAAAAAAGAGGAGGAAACAAGAGAAACTGCCTGTCCGTTGGGATATGCGTAAACCCCAATAGATACGCTTGTGGCCACCGCGTTGCGCAAACGTCCACCGGCACCAGAAGGTACTTCCCCGAAGGGAATGAGGCCTGTTTTTACAGAGCGCGAGTAGACCGATTGATGTGTTGATAGTGTTGAGTTTACCAAATGCGCTGAACAGGCAGTTCCAGATCTTCAAAGAACGATTCCACGGAGATTCTGATTGCGATAGGTCAGTTCAGTATCCATCTTCACCACCGATGTGGCAAACTGCAAGGCGGTCATCGAAAGCAAATCCTGAACATCCTTGTAGGCATAATGCTTCGAATAATACTTTATCCTCTCATTGATGAGGTTTCCGGCCTTGCGGACTTTTTCTTCGTCAGCGCGAGCCACCGACAGGCGGTAGGGTCTATCCAACAGATTGATATTGATTGTAATCTCATCCATCCCGCTGACTTTCAAGTATCTGAGTTATTCCTTACTATTCAAAATCGAAACGCACCGGTCAATCTCTTTCACCAACTCTTTGATGAGCTTTCTTCCTTCTTCTACTTCTCCCTCGTTGTCGAGTACGTTAACAATTGTAGATTTATTTATTTTGTCCTGCAACTCCGCCACCGATTGGCGCAACGCCAGATTTTCCTTGTCCAACGCTTCGTTTTCCTCGGCGAGCCGCTTGTTTTCCGTCTCTAACCGACTTTTTTCATCAAGCAATCTCCTCAATTTCAACTCAATCTCGGATACTATGATGCTCAAGTCGGCCATGGCGCAAACGGTCTTGGAATTGTGCCACAAAAATACAGATTTTTCTTGTATTCTACACGGTTTTGACAAAAAAAATCCACGATTTGTCGCAGATGGCGGAAAAAGCCCTACTTTTATCGCTCCAAAACCGGCATCACAATGAAAACAAAAAAACTCGCCCTTATGTTTGCTCTAACTGCGCTTATGGCTTCATGCGCCCCAAAAGAAACCACCCTGACACTTATAGAAACCACTGATACTCACGGTCGTTACGATGAATTTGCAAACGATGCACATCTCATCAAGCAGATGAAGAATGAATTGGGTA
>CACXXW010000037.1 GCA_902771635.1 uncultured Bacteroidia bacterium
CTGCTCTGCAGCAGGAAGGCGTTGCCGTAGTCGAAGAAGTACATGCCCTTGGCGGTCAGCTTGTTGATGGCGGCCACATGGCGACGCAACGAAGCCTGCACCTTCTCCTTGAAGAGCTCGGGGTTCTCGGCCATCATGGCTTTCGATTCCTCAAACGACTGTCCGACAGGATAGTAGCCACCTGCCCACGGGTTGTGCAGCGAGGTTTGGTCGGAGCCGAGGTCGACGTGGATGTTGTGTTCGGCGGCATATTCCCAAAGGTCCACCACATTGCCTTGGTAGGCGTAGCTGTGGGCTTCCTTCTTGGCAAGGCTCGCGTTGACGTGTTTGAAGAGCTCCTCGATGTTGTCGTACACCTCGTCGACCCAGCCTTGCTGATAGCGTTTCTGTGTGGCAGCTGGGTTGATTTCGGCGGTGATGCTCACCACACCGGCGATGTTGCCAGCTTTGGGCTGAGCGCCGCTCATGCCACCGAGGCCAGCGGTGACAAACAGTTTGCCAGCCGTGCTGCCGCCGTGCTTGCGTGCAGCGTTGAGCACGGTGATGGTGGTGCCGTGGACGATGCCTTGAGGTCCGATATACATATAGGAGCCGGCGGTCATCTGGCCATATTGTGTCACGCCGAGGGCGTTGTAACGCTCCCAGTCGTCGGGTTTGCTGTAGTTCGGGATCATCATGCCATTGGTGACGACAACGCGCGGGGCGTCCTTATGCGACGGGAAGAGACCCATCGGGTGACCGCTGTACATGGCCAGGGTCTGGTCTTCGTCCATGTTGGCGAGGTATTGCATCACGAGGCGGTATTGTGCCCAGTTCTGGAAGATGGCGCCGTTGCCACCGTAGATGATGAGCTCGTGCGGATGCTGTGCCACGGCGGGGTCGAGGTTGTTCTGGATCATCAGCATGATGGCTGCGGCTTGCTTGCATTTGGCAGGGTATTCCTCAATCGGGCGGGCGTACATCTTGTAGGACGGACGGAAACGGTACATGTAGATGCGGCCGTATTTCTCCAGCTCCTCGGCAAACTCGGGGGCCAAGATGGCGTGGAACTTAGCGGGGAAATAACGCAAAGCGTTGCGGATGGCCAGCTTCTTCTCGGCTTTCGTTAAAATGTCCTTGCGCTTGGGCGCGTGGTTGATGGTTGTGTCGTATGGTTTCACTTCCGGCAGTTCATCGGGGATGCCGGCAAGAATCTCTTTTTGGAAATCGTTGAGTGCACTCATTTTATGGTGTTTTAAATTGATTTTTCTTGAATCCGCAAAGATATGAAAAAAACTCTTTCCCTCAAAAAAAAGAAAAATGTGTATTTTTGTCCACAAAATATGTGTTATGAAACGTCAATTCTTTCTATTTGCGTTTTTGTTGTTGTTTCCTTTACTTGGATTAGCTCAAAATTTAGTTTTACAAAATAATAAACTAGCCTTCGAAACCGCTTATGAAGCCTGCCCTGACATCCCGCAAGGCCTGCTCGAAGCCATTTCTTTCACCAACACCCACTTCAACCATCTGACCGATGACAACTATTTCCACGATGGCCCCGATGCCATGCCGCGTGCCTACGGCTTGATGGGCTTGGTGAAGGATGGCAAGACCTATTTTCGCGAGAATCTGCATTTGGTGTCGGAATTGTCAGGCATTTCGGAAGCCGAGATTCTGGAAAGTCCCGAAAAGAATGTGTTGGCTTATACCAAGGCTTTCGACCGTTTGTCCAAAGAAAGCAAGGCTGCTGAAATAAAGGATTATCTTTCTGTTATCCAACAACTTTCCGAATTGCCGGTAGGGGATGAGAAGGATGTGTATCCTATGCAGTCCATGCTCTATTCAGTGTGCACTTTTTTGAATGATGCAAAGAAGGCCGAGCAATTTGGGTTCCGGAAATACGACATTGACTTGAAAGCAGTTTTTGGTGAACATTACGATATGCTTACTGCACCCGAGTTGGGCGTTACGCGCAGTCCCGATTACCCGCCAGCCATCTGGGATCCTGCTCCGGAATGCAACTGGGAAGAGCGTACCAAAGAAGTGAGTGCAGTGGTCATTCATTACACGGAAGGCTCCTATGCAGGCTGCATCAGTTGGTTCAAAAACTGTGATGCTGAAGTTTCGGCGCATTATGTCATCCGTTCGGCTGATGGTCAGATCACGCAAATGGTGCTTGAAAAAGACAAGGCGTGGCATGCCCGCACAGCCAACGGCTATACCATCGGCATTGAGCATGAAGCCTACGGCAACGTCTGGGAGTTTTTCACCGAAGAGATGTATCGGTCATCGGCTGATTTGGTACGCAGCATTTGTTCTCGATATGAGGCGATTGATGGGCAGCGTACCCACGACCGCGATACGCTTGACAATGGCTTTTGCCTCAATAATGGCCTTTACAACCTCGGCGGTGAAGGGGCATGCGTCCAAATCAGAGGACATCAGCACTATCCTGACCAGTCGCACACCGACCCGGGTCCATATTGGGATTGGAACTACTATTACAAACTCATCAATGAGGGTACGCCTACGATTGTCCTTGAAGGCGAAGAAGGCCGTTTCGACCATCAGAACTATGGTAATGATGAACGCAAGATTTGGGTGATTCGTGGCCCTGAAGAATCAACTATTCAGTTGGATTTCAGCAATTTTAGCTTGGAGACGGATTTTGACTTCCTCTGGATTTACGACGGCGACAATGTCTATGCCCCAAAGATTGGCCGTTGGAATACGCAGAACCCAGGCGTGGTGCAGTCTTCATCCAATGTGATGTGCGTGGAGTTCCAGTCCGATTGCGCCACCACCTCCACGGGTTGGGAAGCTTCATGGAAGGCTTTGATACCAGGTAGTTCGATTCCCGAAATCGCAACTGAAGGCGGAGTCTATCCCAATCCGACCAGTGGCATGGTTACGATTCGTACCGATGACCTAGACTATGGGAATTTGACCGTCTATGACCTTTATGGCAACCAGATGGTGCCTTTGATTCGCTATCATAAGAGCGTTACTATTGATACAAGTTCATGGCCTTCAGGGGTTTATATTGTCAATTACGGCACCTCATCCACGATGGGAAAGGCGATGAAATTAGTGAAGCTCTAATAGGCATTTGAAACAATAATCGCCATCTTGTTGCGTTCATCAAGGGAAATTTCTTATTTTTGCACCCTATTTTAATAAGGAATGAGAAACTACTCCATTATAAGCAAAGCCCTGTTGCTATTTTTGGCCATAACGTGGTCGGTCATTGCAATGGCGCAGGAACCTTGCGAAATCACTTGCAATGCTGATATGCCTGTTTGCAGTGAGAGTGATGTGACGCTTAGTGTGCCCAACAATTACCTGTATTCTTTCTTGTGGTCGCCCGGCGGACAAACAACCAATAGCATTACCGTTCATCCCAACGAAACAACAACCTATAGCGTTGAAATTCGTGAGACGGAAAGCAATACTTTGGTTTGCCAGAATGAAATCACAGTGGAAGTGAAACCTCGTTTTGAGGTCAATTTCCGACAGGTGAAACTGACGTGCAGTAACAGCGATGAAGAAAACGGGCGAACCGCTCAAGTGGTGGCTACCGTCGACTCTACGTCGCAGGTTTACGCTCCCCCTTTTGAGTATGTGTGGTATAATTCTCGTGGAGATTTGACGCATGATAGACCTCTTTCGCCCTTGCATATTTCGCCTGGGAATCCAAATTGGGCAATCGGCCTCGAAGCTTTTCACTATTATTTCATCAGAGTGACTGACAATCGCGGTTGCACCCAGACGGACAGTGTTATGCTGAGGGCTTATCCTAACCCCGTGATTGAGATTTCGACGGATCCAAGAGATACGGTATATCTGCAAAACCCACATGTCACCTATTCCTTCGAGAACCTTTCGGCCGACACACTGGATATCAGCAACTTCTATTGGATTCTCAACCAGCAATACAATATCACCTCAACTTTGGAGGAACCTCGCTTCACTTATGTGGAAACGGGTGAATTCAGTACGGAACTGAAAGTGTATAACCCGCAAGGTTGCGACACTTCCTATTTGCATACTGTGAGAGTAGAGCCTGTAAAGCTGAAGATCCCGAATGTGTTCACTCCCAACGGTGATGGCGTCAACGACTATTTTATCATTACCATTGGTGAAGAGAGCGATATGCATGGAGGTAGCGAAAACGGCCAAAGGCACAGGGATGATGGTGGCTCGGCGATGGAATATGAAGGTTATGAGCCATTGAGCAGTTATTATGAAAAGACCGAACTGACCATCTTCAACCGTTGGGGACGCGTTGTCTACCAATCCAACGATTACCATAACGACTGGGACGGTGGCGGATTGTCGGATGGCACCTATTTCTACGTGCTGAAATGCAAAGGTTTGAAGAACGATGCCACCTATCAAGGCTCAGTGATGATTATCAAATCCCAAAGACAATGAGAAAAGTGTTGAATATAAAGCATTTGTTGTTCCTCTTCATTATGGCTTTGTGTGTGATGCCAGCTTGTAAAGAGAAAGGAGGGGGTAATCTCTCCACCGACTTGGTGACCAGTCCAAAATCGGCCACCGAAACCTCCAACAAACAAGCCGCCATCAAATTTGACAAGGAAGAACACGATTTTGGCACTTTGCTGCAAGGCGAGGTGGTGACTTACTCGTTTCATTTCACCAATACGGGAAATATGCCGCTGATTATCAGTGAGGTGGGTTCAAGCTGCGGTTGCACTGTGGGCGACTATCCCCGCAAACCCATTGAGCCAGGTAAGACGGGTGATATCAAGGTGACTTATAATAGTGCAGGTCATCATGGTTTCCAAAGCCGTTTCCTGACTGTTATGTCGAATACTAACCCTGCTAAGACTACCTTGCGCATTAAAGCCATGGTGCAAACTCCTGACCAGTATTAGTGAGAGTTTAGAGTCGACAGGTGAGAAACGAATCATTCGGAAATCTTAAATCTTAACTCTTGAATTTTGAATATTAAATCTTCAAATTACACAAAATGAACAATTTACTTACAATCTTATTGTATGGCGGGAACGCTGCACAAAGTGCCGCTGGTGCCGAAGGTGCTCAAGGCGGAGGCTCCATGTGGTCAAGCCTTATCTTCATCATCCTCCTCATCGTCGTTTTCTGGCTGTTCTTCATTCGTCCTCAGTCGAAGAAGGCCAAGGAAGAACAGAAATACCGCGATAGCCTGAAAAAGGGCGACAAGGTGGTCACCATTGGCGGTTTCCATGGCAAGGTGGTCGAAGTGAAGGACACCACCGTGGTCATCTCTCTTGCTCCTAACACAGAAGTGGAGGTGGAGAAGAGCGCCTTGGTTCAAAGCGCCAGTCGCGTCGGCCAAGCCTAATCATCGGAGTGTTTTGACATGACGGACGAGTTGGATCGTATCAAACAGAAGGTGGAACGCACCAACAAGCATTCCGCCTTCACTTTTCTCGTTTTTTTGGTCATCTCCACCGCTGCGTGGTTCTTGGTCAAATTGTCGGAAGACTATGTCACCCAGACCACATTCCGTGTGCTAATTGAGGAGGTTCCGGCCGAAAAATGGGTTTCATCGGATGAGCAATCCGTGAAGATGTCACTCAACATCGACGGTTTTCACACGTTGAGGTACAAGATGATCCGTGAGCCCAATCGTTTTGTCACCATCCCTTTGTCTGAGGTTCCTTATCGTCTCGAGAGCAACAATACCTATTCGTTCAGCAGCCAATATGTTACTGAGAAAGTGGCTGAGAGGCTAGGCATCACTGCTTCCGACATTACTATGAATGATGCGAAAGTGTATTTCACTATGGATGCGCTGAAATCGAAAGTGGTTCCTGTTGTTTTGCAATCCAACATCGCAACGGCGCGCCAATACGACATCTATGGCATCCCTATGCTTGATCCGTCTTCGGTGACGATTTTCGGACCTCAGGAGGTCATCGATTCCATCAAACTGGTGAGAACGGAACTGCTGTCACGCGACAATGTGAACCAGAGCTTCAATGCAACCTTGCCGCTCGACCTGTTGGATGGTCAAATCCATTCCAATACCAAGGAAGTGAAAGTCGAAGTACAGGTGGAGAAGTACACCGAGATGGATGTCGAAGTGCCTATCAAGGTGGCCGACAGCTTGAAGGTGCGTTTCTTCCCCGAGATGATGTCGGTGAAATGCCTTGTGGCTATGCGCGATTACGCCTCTATTACTCCAGAGAATTTCACGGTAGCGGTTGACCGTCAGCAACTGAAAGCCATGCAACCTCTCTTGGATGTGCGTCTTGCTTCATGGCCACCCACCGTCCAAATCCTGAGCACCCGCCCCGACAAGGTGGAATACCTTATTGTGCAATGAAAAAAGTTGCCATCACCGGCAATATAGGCAGCGGCAAGTCATGGGTCTGCGAACTGTTCAGGCAGCGTTTAGGCATTCCTGTCTACAGTAGCGACAATGCCGCCAAGCAGATGTATTTCATGCCTGAAGTACGCCAACAATTGGTGAAACGTTTTGGTGAAGCGTTTTATCTTTCCGAAACAGAGTTAAATAGAAAGCTTATTGCCGACTTGATTTTCCATGATGAAAGTGCCCAACGCGTTTTGGAAGGTATCCTTTATCCCGCCCTGTTCGTCGATTTTGAGCAATGGATGGAAAAGCAAAATGCACCATACGTCTTGTTTGAATCGGCACTGGTGTTCGAAAAACGTTTGGAAAAACGATTTGATGCCATTGTAATGGTGTCGGCTTCGGAAAATACTCGTTTGCGCCGTGCCATGGAGCGCGACCATTGCGACGAGGCTACCGTTAGGGCTCGTATGGCCAAGCAATGGCCTGAAGAAGGCAAGCGCCTGCTTGCCGATTATGTCATCTGGCATGAAAATGATGATGAAGACGAGGCTTTGATGAGTCAAATCAAAGAAGTCCACAAGTTTTGCGGACTAAATCCGCAATGATGGTAAAGTTTTTCTTGTTTGTATTGAATTATTCCGTATCTTTGTGCCAATCTGACCATGAGCTATCAGCCACATGGTCCATTTTTGAATTTTGAATTTTAAATATTGAATTATACGATATGGAGAAATTATTGCTTTTAGGCGATGAGGCTATTGCACAGGGCTTCATCGACGCTGGCGGCTCGGCCATCAACAGTTATCCGGGCACGCCTTCAACCCAAATCACAGAGTATGTCATCAACTCGAAACAAGCCAAGGAACTTGGTGTGATTGCCAACTGGTGCGCCAACGAGAAGACGGCACTTGAGGCCTCCATCGGTGTGGCTTATGCTGGCAAACGCGCCATGACTTGCATGAAGCATGTTGGCCTCAACGTGTGTGGCGACCCCTTCATGAATGCCGCCATCATCGGCACTAAGGGTGTTCTTGTCGTAGTGGCCGATGACCCGAGCATGTTCTCATCGCAGGATGAACAGGACAGCCGCTATTACGGTCATTGGGCCATGATTCCCATGTTGGAACCTTCCAACCAACAGGAGGCCTATGATATGGTGCATTATGGTTACGAACTGAGCGAGAAACTCGGTACGCCAGTGCTTTACCGCATCCCCACCCGTCTGGCTCACAGCCGTGCTGGTGTGGTGCGTAAGCCCGTTCGTCCGCAAAACGAACTCACCGAGCCCGCCGATGCCAAGTCGTTCGTGTTGCTGCCTGCCAATGCCAAGCGCCTGTATCGCGATCTCATCGACAAGCAACCCGCTTTTACGGAGGCTTCTGAAACCTCGGGCTTCAACAAATATATCGACGGCCCGAAGAAGAACATCGGTATCATCACCACGGGTATCGCCTACAACTACTTAATGGAGAACTTCCCAGGCGGTCAATGCCCCTATCCTGTCGTCAAAGTGACGCAATATCCGCTGCCTTACGATATGATCAACAAGCTCTACGATGAGTGTGATGAAATCCTTGTCCTCGAAGACGGTCAGCCTTTCGTTGAGGAGCATATCAAGGGCTTCCTCGGCAAGGGCAAGAACGTCATGGGCCGCTTGGATGAGACCATCCGCCGCGATGGTGAACTGAACGCCGAAAAGGTGGCCAAGGCTCTTGGCATGGATGTGCCTGTAATGTATAAGGTGCCGGAAGTGGTTACCAACCGTCCGCCTGCGCTCTGTCAGGGCTGCCCGCACGTCGACAGTTACAACGCTCTGAACGAGGTTATGGCTAACCATAAGGGCGGCAAGGTGTTTGGCGACATCGGCTGCTACACCTTGGGCTTCAACATGGGTGCCATCAATACGACCGTGTGCATGGGTGCATCCATCACTATGGCTAAAGGTGCCAGCGAGGTGGGCATCTTCCCGAGTGTGGCTGTCATTGGCGACGGTACCTTCGGTCACAGCGGTTTGACAGGTCTTATGGACTGCGTCAACGAGAAGGCCAATGTCGTGGTCATGATTCTCGACAACGATATCACTGCTATGACGGGTGGTCAGCCTTCATCGGCACACAACAAGATCCGCCGCATCTGCGAAGGCCTCGGTGTTGAGCCGGAGCACATCCGCGACATCATCCCGTTGCCCAAGAACCACGAAGAGAACGTGAAGATTATCGAAGAAGAGGTGAATTATAATGGTGTGTCGGTCATCATCCCGCACCGCACCTGCATTGTCGAACTTAAAAAGCACATGAAGAAATAATGTTTTGTTGGTAGAGACGTAGCGCGCTACGTCTCTACAATCAGAATTTTGAATTTTGAATATTAAATCAAGAAATATGAAAAAAGATATAGTACTTTGCGGCGTGGGTGGCGATGGCATCGTTTCGGTGGCCAAGATCATCTCTGACGCTGCTCTCAATATGGGCATGAACCTGAAACAGTCCGAGATCCACGGCATGTCACAGCGCGGCGGTTCGGTCTTCTCTCACCTTCGCATCTCCGATGACGAGATTTTTGCCGATGTCATTCCGGAAGGTCAGGCCGACATCATCCTCTCTTCAGAACCTATGGAAGCTCTGCGCTATCTGCCTTGGCTGAGCAAGGAAGGCTGGGTCATCACCAATAATGATCCTTTTGTGAACATCAGCAACTATCCTGATATGGAGAAAATCAACGCTGAGTTGGGTAAACTTGAGCATGTCGTTTCCTTCAATGCCAACGAGATTGCCAAGCAGCTGAAGGCGCGTTCCAACATGGTGCTGTTAGGTGCCACAGTGCCTTATCTCGGCATCTCCATGGAGAAGGTGGAAGAAGCCATTGCCCATATCTTCGGCAAGAAAGGCCAGGAGGTCGTTGACCTCAACATCCAGGCTGTGCGTGCTGGTTACGCTCAAGCCACGAAATAATCTGTTGTAGAGACGCAATGCTTGCGTCTCCAAAAAAGAAAAATGCCCGATTGGTTAATCCAGTCGGGCATTTTGTTTTCATTTTTCACCCCATTTGAGCGGGTAGTTGAGGCAAGTGCAATAGCCCGTCTCTCTCAGATAAAACCGAATAACGTTTTGTTGTCCGTCGCTGCCAACTGAAGAATAGGCATCGAGCCATCCATAATAAGAGCCATCTTCTGCACTGTGTACTACTGCGATGGGATGGGCGAAATCATAATACACATGGATGCCTTTTCCCCACCAGTTCGAGTCGGTTATGTTTAGGTTGTCTATGCTGAGGATGCAAATCTGCCAGTCATTCATAGCTTGGATGAAAGGGATGTCGTATTCGAAATAGACCTTTAGGTCGGTGATGCCGTCTTGGTCGAGATCCATACGAAGGGTGTCCCAAGTCTGCACGGAGTCGGCATAGCTGTAACTGATGTTCAGCGCAGGGTCGTATTTCTTATGCAAGATCTTGCCTGTTTGGCCTCCGTATTCCACTTTGTGGCAGGCGGAAAGGCAACCTATCAGGACTGCAACTATATAGACTATCGCTGTTTTTTTCATAGAGAGTGGGCTTTTAAAGGTAATAGCGAAGGCCAGCATATAAGTTGGGTCTGCGCTGAACTAAATAAAACGATGCTCCAATTCCTACGCCAAGATGTTTGGTGAGCATTAGGTCGTAGGAAAGGGCACAGCCTATTTCAAACGATGAGCGATTCTGAAGGTTTCTATTAAGGTACCCTAATAGAAATTCGAAAGTAATGGATTGGGTTTGATTGTCTTGTTTGTGGAGGTCGCAGGCACCATCGAGAAGGCAATCCAAAAGCTTTTGATTGGAAAGGAAGTATTTGTGATAGCCAATACTGCCACCGATAAAATGCCTTCGATATTTATGGTTTTGGAAGCTATATAGGCAGTCATAGGTTAGGCCAAAGGTCATGTTCTTATTAATCAAGTTCACTTTTCCTGCATAAACAAAACCTTTATTAACAGCATAACCGCCATCAACTGCAAATCTGACCTTCAAAGGCTTACTTTTTTCTAGTTGTGTTCTAGCAAAGGTTGTTGTGTCCTCAATGTGATACGAAATGAGGTCGTCTTTGGGAATCCATACCGATCTTCTATGGCCTTGTCTTTCATAATCATGTACAAAAAGGATGGAAACATCTGACTCATCAGCAATGATGCAAGGAATAGTGTCAGCTTCTTGCATGATTACGTAGTCATTAAAAGCTTTATCGATTGTTACAGCAGGTTCTGTCGGTGTATAATTGTTGTCGATGTCTAGGATGTAGGCTGCAATCTGGTGAAATCTGTTTCCATCAGAGTTTGGATAGATGTGTGTCTGAATCTCCAAGCCATTCCCCCCAACAGCTCTGGCTTCTTTTTTTGCTTTTTCCAGCAGATGTTCCCAGTTTCTTGCAGCAAATCCATCAAGGATGGCGATTTCACCGAGGACTTCTGCGTTTTCAGTGACGTAGTCGCCTATTTCAAAAACGCTCACTTCCGAGGTGTTATCCAATGGTGGATATTTGACCTCGATGTTTTTGATGATTCGTGGAGCACAGGAAGTGAAGCACAAAAAGATTAAACCTATGGACAGGATTCTTTTCATTGTTTTCAGAAATAATAATGGACACCGGCAGTAAGGTCAACTTGCATGGGTTTTATTGTCCTTGTCTCCGTCTCATTTGTGGCCTTAAATGGAATTCCCATGGTGAAGCCCCAACTTAAACCTAAGCCTATGTGTTCCGTAATCATGTAATCATAGCCGCATTTTCCACCTATTCCCAAGGTCCCTCCTGAAAGGATGCCTTCACCTACTTCTCTGTAGAATAGATATCCAAGCAGAACATTCATTGAAAGCCGATACTTTATCATGGATGGCTTGATCTCGCAACCTCCATCAAGAAGGAAGTTCAACTTTTGACGATTTGAAAGGTAAGAGGTGATGAATCCGATACTGCCTGCGATAAAGTGGGTGCTTTCTTGATTATTTATATTGTGCCCATGGCCGTAGCCGTAATTATAATATGTCCATCCTTTACCGTTGTTATAACCATAATGCACTCCAAGGGTAGATCCGTTTTTAATGTTGAAACGCACATCGCCCGTCCCGATGAATCCTTTTGAAAAATGGCTGTAGTTAATATTGTTCTGCTGAATGCCATTGTCTAAATGGAGATAATAGCCACCGTCAACGGCAAATTGGATGTCAAAGCTTTTTGCTTTTCTATTTTGTTGTTCTGCAAGAGCTTCAGGATTAGTGATATGATAAGAAAGAAGGTCGCTTTTTGGCATTGATATGGTTTTCCGATACCCTTGGTTGTTGTATCCATAATTGAAAGCAATGTCGTTGTCAGATTCATAGATGATTGAACAAGGGATGGTGTCGCCTTCTTTCTTGACAATATAGTCGTGAAAGTCCACTTTGTCGAATGAGACGGGTTTGGCGGGTTTGATGTTATCATCGACATTCAAGATGAATGCAGATATGCCATGGATAGGGTGTTCTTGACTAGGAAAGATGTGCATTTGAATCTCTAAACCATTGCCTCCTGCAGCTCTTGCCGTTTTTTTGGCGGTTTCCAAAACAGTTTCCCAATCGCTTTTTCGCGCATAAGCAATTCCCCCAAGTACTTCGGCGTTTTTCGGTATGGAATCGCCCATTTCATAAACCGTGACTTCGGCAGATTCCTCAAGAGGGGGAAGCTGCTTTGTGATGCTTTTCATGACTCCTGGAGAACAGGAAGCGACACAGAGAGCAAGGATGCTTATGAAAAGGATTCTTTTCATGATGCGCTTTTTGTTTGTTTCTTTTTCCATATCAAGAAAGTTATTAACCCGACGACAGTGATAGCGGCACCGATGCCGTAGCCGACTGGGCGCGGCAGGACGGATCCCAAACCGCCGTCAGCAGCTTTAGCCACGAAGAGGAAACAACCCGTCACCATGGTCATGAACAGGGCAGGGATGAGGGTGATGAGGTACCAGAGCTTGCCTTTGTTCTTGGCTAAATAGACCGAAATAGCCCACAAGGTCACGGTGGCCAGCACTTGGTTGGCCCAAGCAAAATAACGCCAGATGACTTGAAAGCCCTTGGCGTCGGATATGCTGTAAACCAAGATGGCGGCAGTGACAACAAACATCGGGACAGCCACAATCAGGCGGTTCTTGATGGGCTTTTGGTCATAGTGCATGAAATCGGCGATGATGAGTCGCGCCGAACGAAGAGCCGTATCGCCAGAGGTCACAGCGGCGCTGATGACACCCAAAATGGTGATGGTAGCGATGACTGGCGTGAACCAAGTGTTGGCAATGATGCCCACGATGGCGGCACCACTCTTGCCCGTCACGTCAACTACGCTGTCGGGGCCAAAGAAATAGGCTGCGGCAGCGGCCCAAATCAAAGCCACAACGCCTTCGGTAATCATGGCACCATAGAAAATCGGGCGGCCTTGTTTTTCGTTCACCATGCAACGCGCCATCAACGGCGACTGTGTGGCATGGAAGCCAGAGATGGCACCACAAGCGATGCTGATGAACATCATCGGGAAGATGGGGTTGTTGGCCGCATCGGGGTGACGGTTTTGAAGGCCACTCCACAATTCGGGAATCTCAGGCTTATAAATGAGGAAAGCCACGAAGATGGCCACAGCCATGCCCAACAGCAGGATGCCGAAGATAGGATAGATTTTGCCGATGACCTTGTCGATGGGCAACAAAGTGGCAATTAGGTAATAAGCCAAGATGATGGCAATCCAAATATAAGGATTCCAGCTCTGTGTAAAGTGTGCGTTGAGTAGGGTGGCAGGTGTATTGACAAACACCACGCCGACCAAAATCATCAATATGATGGTGAAAGCACGCATGACCTGTTTGGCGCCATTGCCCAAGTAAGTGCCGTGGATTTCGGGCAGGCTGGCACCTTTGTCGCGGAGAGAGATCATACCAGCAAGGTAGTCGTGGACAGCACCAGCGAAGATGCTTCCCAACACAATCCAAAGGAAGGATGCCGTGCCGAACTGTGCACCCATAATGGCGCCGATGATGGGCCCGACACCCGCAATATTCAAAAACTGAATCAGGAAGATACGCCAAGGCTTCATCGGCACGTAGTCGACGCCATCGGCCATGGTGGTTGCAGGTGTGGCACGCTGTGGGTCGGCACCGAAGAGTTTCTCAACGAGTTTTCCGTATACGAAATAGCCGAGGATGAGTACGGCCAATGCGATAAAGAAAGTAATCATAGGTCTGCGTGTTTAATTGCCGCAAAATTACAGTTTTTGAAAAACAAAATGCACGGTCGTGACCAAAAAATACAAACAAAAGGCGGCCTGAATTCCTTCAAGCCGCTTGATGGTTGTTTTGTGACAATGCTTAATCGTCGATTTTGGTCACGTTGAAGCGCTTGTCGAACTTGATTTCAAGTTCACTGGAGAGTTCGATTTCCCAACTTCTGCGTTTCTTCTCGATTTTGATGATGCTTTGGCTGGCAAAGTTGGTCTTCACGTAAGTGGAGATTTGCTCGGGAACGAGTTCGGCAGGCACAGCGGTGTATGTGTTGGAGTGCTCACAGTCAATTTTCTTCCATTCGAAGTCGCGTGTGAAATCAAGTTGCGTACCGTCGCTCAGCCTCACTTCATATTCATCCCATTCAGGCTTCACTATGAGGACATTGGCTTTTGGAAAATAGGTCTTTACAAATTCAGTAATAGCTGGAGTAGGGTCGTTGGTGATGGGGTCGATCCCTTCAGTGACTTGTTGCTTTTCAATGTTGTTGGCCATTACGTTGTATGTTCCGAAACAAAACAACGCAACAAAAGCAGTGATGATAGCTAGTTTTTTCATTTTTTTTGTTTGTTAATTATGCAATATGGTTATGATTCTTTCTTCCCGCCGAATTCCATCAGATATGCCTTCAGGAATGCGTCGATGTTTCCATCCATAACGCTTTGAACATCAGAGGTCTGGTAGTTGGTGCGGTGGTCTTTCACACGGCGGTCATCGAAGACGTAGGAGCGAATTTGGCTGCCCCATTCGATTTTCATCTTGCCTGCCTCGATCTTGTTTTGCTCTTCCATGCGGTGGCGCATCTCACGGTCGTAGAGTTGTGACTTCAAAAGGCGCAAGGCGTTCTCTCGGTTCTTGGGTTGGTCGCGGGTCTCGGTGTTTTCAATGAGGATTTCCTCTTCCTCGCCCGTGTAGGGATCCTTGTATTGGTAACGCAAACGCACACCCGACTCCACCTTGTTTACGTTCTGTCCACCAGCACCGCCACTACGGAAGGTGTCCCACGATAGACGCGACTGTTCAATCACGATCTCGATGGTGTCGTCGACAAGCGGGGTGACAAACACCGACGCGAAGGAAGTCATGCGTTTGCCTTGGGCGTTGTAAGGGCTGACGCGTACCAAGCGGTGCACGCCGTTCTCGCCTTTCAGGTAACCATAGGCATAGTCGCCTTCGAGTTTCATGGTCACCTGCTTGATGCCGGCATCGTCAGCTTCCAAGAGGTTGGAGATGGTGAGTTTGTATTTGTGGTTTTCGGCATAACGCATCTTCGGTTCCGCCCGCACCCGCGTTGATTTTCAACACGGCACTCATCGGGTCGGCCTCTTCACGCAGCATGTTCTTGAACTCCAGGTTCTCCACGATTTGGAGGGTTGCGTTGTATTGCTCATCCACTTCCTCCTCGGTGGCTTCGCCTTCCTTGGCAAAGTCGAAGAGCACGGTGAGGTCGTTACCGGCATCTTCGGCTTCCTTGTAGCCGTTGAGCCATCCCTTCACCTCACGCACCTTCTTCATGGTGGCTTCGGCGGCCTTGGGGTCGGCCCAGAACTGCGGGTCTTGCGTCTTTTCGCCTCTTACATAAGTCTTTAAGTTGGTCAGCAGTAATCATATTATAATAAGGTGTTGTTTTTTGACTGCGGGACTTCGAGACGCGTGACCTACTCCCCCTTGAAAGGGGGCCGGGGGGATTAAAAACTCGCGTCTCGCAGTCTCGTGTCTTTATTCTTTATTTTCGGGCTGCAAAGGTAGTAATTTTATGGAGAATTTGTATTTTTGCCCTTATTAAAAGCTTATCCTATGAAAAGACATTTCCTTTTGTTATTGTTGGTCTTTGGCGTTTTAGGACTGAATGCCCAGACCTTTACCTATGGCGACTTAAACTATGAAGTCAACTACGGCGGGACTTCCGTCACCGTGTTGGATCATGTGGACGGCACCGATGCCACAGGCACGTTGACCATCCCCGATCATGTGGTTTATAATGGAAACAGCTATGCTGTAACTATTATTGACAGCTATGCTTTTAGCTATTGTAGGGGGCTGGAAGGCACTTTAGTCCTCCCCAACACCCTTGAGGAAATCGGTGATGATGCCTTTGATTATTGTGGTTTTACTGGCGTTGTGACCATTCCTGCTTCCGTGGAATGGATTGGCTACACGCCTTTCTATGGCTGTGATGGTATTGACGGCTTTGTGGTGGACCCTGCCAACGGTGACTACGACTCGCGCGACAACTGCAATGCTGTAATCTCGTCTTATACTAATGAACTGAAATTCGGATGCAAGAATTCAACCATTCCCAATGGGGTTGAATCCATTGCCGAGGATGCATTTAGCCATATCGGCGGCCTGACTTCCATCACCATCCCCAGCACGCCATTCCCAACACGGTGACTTACATCGGCACGAACCCGTTTGGCGGTTGCGCTGGGCTGGAAGAGATTGTCGTTGAAGCTGGCAATCCCGTCTTCGACTCGCGAAATGGTTGCAACGCCATCATCAGGACAAGCACCAACGAATTGCTTGCTGGCTGCCAAAACACAGTGATTCCTGATGACGTGACCCGCATCGGCGACAACGCCTTCTATTATTGCAGCACACTCACAGGCGAGTTGGTGATTCCCGAGCAAATCACTTCCATTGGGGAATATGCCTTTGAAAAATGCACAGGTCTGACGGGCTCTTTGGTCATCCCAAATACTGTTGTTGAGCTTGGCGAGTCGGCTTTCGGCAACTGTACTGGTTTTGACGGCACTCTGACCTTAAGCGAGAACTTGACCTACATAGGCGGCTGGACTTTCGAGGAATGCGCTGGTTTCAAAGGCTCTTTGGTGATTCCCAATTTGGTGACTTCCATTGGTTCCAGTGCCTTTGAAGGCTGCCACGGCTTTGACGGGACGCTGACCCTATCAAAGAACTTGACCTCTATTGAGAGCTTTGCCTTTGCGAGCTGCGATGGTTTCCTGGAGGCTGTCATCTACGCCGAAGTGCCCCCAACACTCGGCAATTATTCTTTCGGTGGCTTTGGCAGCACCAAGCTCACGGTGCCATGCGGATGTGTTTCGGTGTATGAGAACTCTGACTGGAGCGAGCAGTTCACCAACATCGTTGAGGATTGCACGGCTGTTTCTGAAAACGGGGACAACAGAATTTCGGTCTATCCCAATCCAACCCATGGTATGGTGAGAATCGAAGCAGAGGGCATTATCAACCTTTGCATTTTCAACATTTTGGGCGAAAAGGTGTTTGAAAGCGTGGTTTCTGGCGATGCTTTTGAATTCGATTTCGGCGGTTTTGAAAAAGGCCTTTATGTGATCAGAATAGAAACCGCAAAAGGTTTTTCGACAGAAATTGTCACCGTGATGTAATAATTCCTTTCCCTTGTTGTCTAACATGATGAACGTTGCAACGAAAAACGCATTATGAACAACGACAAGGAACATCAGTTTGAACTTTTGGTGCGGCAGCATAAGCGGACCATCTACACGGTGTGCTACATGTTCTCGCGCAACAAGGCCGAAATCGACGACCTGTTTCAGGAAATCCTCATCAGGCTTTGGAACGGCTTCCAGGACAAGAAGGAACGCCGGCGCATTGAGACCGTGCCGCTTACAGTGGACATCGACCCTTACGAGGCCGACGACCCTAAGACGCAACAAATCCGCGAACTTTATGACCGCATCTCGCGCCTCGACCTCATCGACCGAAGCCTCATCCTGCTTTGGCTCGAAGGCATCAGTTATGATGAAATCGGAGCCATT
Source organism: uncultured Bacteroidia bacterium (assembly GCA_902771635.1). Classification (GTDB taxonomy): domain Bacteria; phylum Bacteroidota; class Bacteroidia; order Bacteroidales; family F082; genus Limimorpha. Next base: position 17,340 of record CACXXW010000037.1, read on the forward strand.
ATCGGCATCACGCCGAACAATGTGGGGGTGAGGCTGGCGCGCATCAAGGACAAACTGGTTAAAATGTCGAAAAACGAATGAAAGGGAATCATCATGGAAAACAACGATAATAATAATAACCTCTCCGAACTGGACCAACTGAAGGCCCAATACGAGACGCTGAAACAGCAACTCGACCAACAGGAAATCATCAATGACAGGTTGATGAAGTCGTCTATCAAGCATAGCACCGATTTTTATAAGCGCTACCGATGGCTGCAAGTCGTGCTATACCCGTTGGCGGCACTTCTCGGAGTATTGATTATCAAATGGGATATGGGCAACAATCTCTCGGCAAAGGTGTTTTGGGTGGCTTTCTGTGCGACTTGCTTGGTCATCGAGTTGCTCCTTACTAGAAAATTGCAACTTAGGACCCTTGAAAATGATGATTTGCTGACCTTGGCAAATCGAGCCAGAGACTTTAAAAAACTCTTCGCCACCTTTACGATTCTCAACTATTCCACTGGGATTATTTTAACTTTGGGTATGCTTTTGGCTTGGATAGGAAAGGGAGCGCCAAACTTAGGCGCGGTTACGGTTGTTTTTGGTATTGCGATTGTATTTTTTGTTGTTCTTGGAACCGCTGAAATCCGCTATAAGACCAAGCCTTGCGATGAGATTATCAACCAAATAGAAGCTGCTGAAGCCCCTCGGGACAAAAAATCGGACTTCGATAAAAAACAAAAGCGATTCTGCATTGCCATGATAGTGGTGTTTCTGGGCTTCGACATCTGGGGTGGTTATCTGATCGCTAAACATCTGAAAATAGTGGGTGATACC
>CACXXW010000038.1 GCA_902771635.1 uncultured Bacteroidia bacterium
GCTTTGCGTCATGTTGGTGCGTTTGTGTACAAGGGTCGAGATTCCCTTCGGGAATGGAAAGGTGGTCGTGTTTTCAAGCGGCGGCAGGAAGAGCTTACAATCCGTAAACGCCACAAGCCACCGCTGGTAACAAAACGACATACTCCATTAACTCCGTTGAATCTTCGATTTCCCGAAGGGAATCTGTGGCTGCGTCACTTCGCTCGCAAATCGCAGTTTCAGCGAAGCTAATGTGGAATGTGGGTTCAAAGAAAATAACATCGGCGGCAAAAGGCGCTTACTTGCGTAAGTTCCCTTTGCCGCCGATGCTGGCTTCTGGCCTGTTGCCTTCTGGCTCATGGCTTGCCCTCACGTACCAGAGGCGGCGTTCACGTTGACGTTGGTGCAGCCGTTGATGCTCTCGCTGCTGAGGATGCGGCCTGTGACGTCGATCACCTGCAGGGTGGCCTCACCATCGTTGTTGATGACGAAGCTGCCGTTGCTGAAGAAGGCGAACGTGTCGTCATTGCTGTTGTCGCCCGTGGCGAACACCAGCTTGAAGCGGCTTTCGTAGTCCGTTGTCTTGGCCTCGAAGCTGTAGCTCGGGGTCTCGAGCAGGTCGACGTCCTTGCCGGTCAGGTTGTCGATGAGGTGCAGGTAGGCGAAGCTCACTTCCTCGCTGCTGAGGCTCAGGGTATAGCTGCCGTTCTCCTCGGCCTTGAAATTGACAGGCATGGCACCCATTTCTTCGCAGCTGACAATGGCATAGTCTTGGCCGTCGACCGGGATGTAGACCTTGGTGCTACCCTGTATGAACTGGAGCTTGGGCAACTGGCGACCTCCGTCGAGGCGCACGATGGCGCGGTCGATGAGGTTGCGGCCGTGGCTGAGGTTGAGGGCGAACATGGAGCGCCACGACAAAGATACCTTGCATGGCCTCTATTTCATCACTTTCGACGGAAACCCAGAATCTGCAGTCATCAGTCAAGGTGTAGAAACCACGGCCGATGTAAGCAGTCTTTGCGAAGGGGTTGCCCACGAGGTTCCAGTCGGGGAAATCCAAGCCTGGGGCGGCATCAGCCTTGGTCAACGTGACATCATACGTACCATTCACGGTGGTGAAGGCCGGACCATTGAAGACCAATGTGACATTCTCTTGGTTGGCATAGAGGTAGCCCTTGCCAGGCTCAAGGTTGAAGCCAGGATTGCTGGAACCTGTTCCAAGTTTGTAGTTGACCCATTCATTAGTCTGGGTGGGATCGAAGGAGTAGAGATCGTAGCCTTGCTCTTGCGGGTGGGCTGGAATCATGTTGGTCACATCCTCAGGATCGACCTCACCGATGGGCGAAGCGATGAGGTAGTAATTGCTACGGTTATCTGGGCTACCGTAGCCAACGATAGGCAAGGTGTAGAGTAAGATAACCTGGCCTTCCAAGCTGACGCTACCATTAAGGTTGTCGCCAGTACCAGCGCTTGCTGTGAGTGTACCAGTGTAAGTGCCGGCATCGAGACCCTCAACCATGCGGACATAGACCGTGGCGGGGGTGATGGTGACAGGCATCTCAATCGTGATGGCGGCGTCAGTGTCGAGCACGAAGTCATCGACGTTGATATAGAACTGGTCGGAGCAATTGTAGTGACGCACAGCGATATAACCGGTTTGTCCGGCGAAGGCGCTCAGGTCAACCGAGAACTGTTTCCAATCGCCACTGGATAGGGTCCATTCTCCGAGCAAAGTGAAGCTTTCGGCATTGGTGTTTGTGGTGGAGACCAGAATGGCGAAGTGCTCGGCGGGATAGGCGGCCTGTTGCGGATGTGCCCACATCGAGAACGAGCCTCCGAGGGTGACCTGGGGAGAAATCAGCCAGTTGTCGGGAGTCAAGACACCAGCATTGTTGTCGTATGACTGTGAGAAGAGGATACCCGTTGAGCCGTCATGACCCCCAAAATCGGTGTTATGCGCCCAATTGTATCCGTCGCCATCGGCATCGACAACAGTCCAGCCTTGCAATCCGTCTTCGAAGTCCCAGGTTTGCACGTCACGGTTGCCCTTGCTACCTGTTTCGCGGGCAATGGTAAGGCTGTTGCTATAGGTGCCGTTCTCGGTCAAGCTGATTTCGAAGTTGGCAGGAGCAGTAAGGGTGATGTCGTTGCTGAGGTCAACACCGACAATGCCGAGCTTGTTTATGTTGGAAGGTCCTTGACCTTTCTCATAGCTGAAGTCGTTCATAGTATCAGGCGACACGGTGAGTGACTCGGCGCTGCCCGGAACTTTGATGGTGAACTTGATCTGGTTGTTGGTAGTAGACGGATAACCCGTGGTGCTTTCAAGTTGGTTGGAGTAGCCAATAACAGCGCTATAGTCAGTGGCGCTATTGCCGGTACTATAGGCATACAAGGCTCTGTTGGCTCCAGTGCTGTATGTACTAAATATCCTAGAACTATTGCCTACCTGTGTAGTGGTTTTGTCCACAACGCAAATGTTAAGATTGCTCGTGCCATCGTATTCGAAAGGAGTATCTAAGGTGATGGTGGTCCAGTTATTGGTGAAGCTTACACTGCCCGAATACACCTTGGCTACTGAACCCATGACTTCCCAATCTGTTGAAATAGTGGACCATCCACTACTGGAAGTGGTAAAAGCTGTCTTGTCAGTGTGAGCCATGTAGATATCGAGGTTACGGGTAACACTTCCATCGGCTTTGAATGCAATGGCTGTGATTCTACCGTTATAACCAATCTCGGCGGCAGTGTAGATCTGCTGCGTGAGGGAGTGACAAATAGTTCTCCTATAAACATAAGTTGGAAGATATGAACTTGTACTTGTACCACTACCAATAGTTTGCTCATGCTCCTCTTCGGTCACGAAGATGGCCTGAACGGTCACGTCGCTTGAGGGCATGAAGAACCATTCATCGTTCACAACCGAAATCACGTCTCTCGGGCTACCCGTCTTATAGACGTACCATGCTAAAAAGACGCAACCATTATCTGGTGTAGCGGTCAAGTTCACAACATCGCCAGGCTGCAGTGCCGTCGTTTGGTCGGCGCTGATGGTGCCATGCTCTGTCTGGACCAAAGTGACAGTGAAGCCTTGCGTCACCACTGCGGTGACGGTCACATTGCTCTCAGGCATGGTGAACTGGTTGTTGGCAACAGCCACGGTTTGGTTGTTGGCATCCTTGACATCCCATTCCACGAAGAAGTAACCAGTGTTGGTCGTGAAGCCAAGGTTGACGACATCGCCAGGATAAGCTGTGGTGACGTCGGCAGTGATGGTGCCTCCCTCGACTTGGACAATGCTGACATTGTATTGCGGCATCATGTTAAAGATGGCGGTATAGCTGGCATCACCTGTCACAGTGAAGGAATAGGGGTTGTCGTTGGAAATGATGTTGCCGTTTTGCTGCCATCCTCCGAAGCTGTAGTGCGTGGCAGGCGTGGCGGTCAAAGTACAGGTGCTGCCATCATAATAGGTGCCTGCGCCCGTTACGGTACCACCCGCAGTCGGGTTGGCATCGACGGTAATCTCATACTGCTCGCCGCTACCTGCAACAACTTCGCCATTCAAGCTGACCGTAGCCGTAGTCGTTCCAGAAGCAAGGGTCAAATTGCCGCTATAGGTGCCAGGATTCACATTGGAGCCAAGGCGGACAAAGAAGCTGGTGCGGAGGTTGCCGTTGGAAGGCGTCAAAGTCAAGGTATTGCTATAGGTGCCGTTTTGCGTGGCACATACCTCATAACCATTGGGAGCCGTGACGGTCAGATTAGCCTGCAAGTTGCTACCGATGACGGTGACACTTTGCGGAGTAGAAGCCACGCTGTAGGCAACAGCATTGAAACCAGAGAGGCTGGTGGGCGACACAGAGAGATTGCCCGCAGTGCTGGGGACTTCCTTGGTGAGTTTGATCTGGTTATTGCTCGTAAGAAGGTTGTTATTGGAGGAGGCGGTAATTGAGGCAGGATTAAAGTCCGTATCATCTTGATATGTATAGTGTGCTCTGTTTGCACCTGTTGAATACACATAGAAAGACATTTTACTGCTAACCCAAGAATCGGAGTTGTCATCAACGGTGATGAGCAGGTTGTCAGTACCATTATACTCAAAAGGTGTATCAAGGGGTATGACATTCCAACCAGTTTGACCAAATGTCTGATAATCATGAACAACGCGATAGTTTGTGCCTTGCGTCACCCAGTCGGAAGTAGAGGAGAAATTGCTCTTGGAAGTGTGTGACATATAAATGTCTAATTTCCTTTGATCTGGATTTGCTGAAACATAAAAGGCAATATGGGTGATTGTTCCAGCCTCACCCACCTCAGCTTTAGTATAGATTTGTTGTGTCAGGCTGTAATCATAATAATTATAGGTGGGAATATATTGGTTTGTGCTCGTTCCACTACCGATGGTCACTTCGCCGCCTTGAGGTGCGCTGAATAGAGCACTGACGGTGACATCATAGTCGGGCATGCTGAAGCTGTTGCCGCTGACGCTCACTGTGGTGTTCGGGTCGCCAGTCTTGAAGACATCCCAGCTGTCGAAGTTATATCCAGAAGCGGGGGTGGCAGTCAGGGTGATGGCCTCACCGGTCAAGGCCGTCGTTGGATTGGCACTGATGGTGCCGTTCATGACAGAAGCCAATGTAACGGTGTGTCCTGCGCGGAAGGTAGCGGTAATCGTCACTTCGCTGTCGGGCATCACAAACTGGTTGTTGACAACCGTGACATTACCTCTGGTGGAGTTCACATTCCAAGCTTCCAAACAGTAACCTGCATCAGGCGTAGCGGTCAAGTTGATGATATCGCCCACAAAGGCATCTGTCGGGCTTACGCTAATCGTACCGTGGTTCTGTTGAGGGTTGTAGGTAATATGGTGCAGCGTCAAAGCGCGGAAATTGGCGGTATAATCGGCATCGCCTGTCACCGTGAAGGTGTAGGTAGGCTCAGTCGATACCACATTGTTGCCCAGCTTCCAGTTGTCGAAAGCGTAGCCGTGATTAGCCGTGGCTATCAGGGTGCACTCGGTGTTTTCATAATACTGGCCTGCGCCTTCCACAGTACCGCCAGCGGTAGGGCTGGCTGTAGCGGTGATGTTGTATTGTTCACCACCAACAATCGGCACATTATTATTAATATAGGGCTGACGCTGGTTGCGGGTCACCACAATCATGGCAGTTTGGCCAGCCACTGGAGCAGTGGTGAAAGGCACGTCAACGTAAGTGGCGTTGGCAGGAACTGCGGCCACACCGATGATCTCGTTGTTGACGGTGATGGAGACGTATGATCTGGCATCAGCATTCACTCTGAAGCTGGAGGAGCCTGCAGGAATTGTGCTATTGTGGCTCACATTGTTGGCATCCGGCACCTTGAGGTAAGGCATTACGGAGCCGTCACCAAAGCACTGGTAACATCTCCAATAATACTCTGGAGAGCAAGGTGAACCACTAGTAGTATAGTTGTTTGCGTAAATATAGGACACTGCAATGTTTCCAATGTAAGGTACAGCGTTCAATGTGTTGAAGCCAGTATCATCGAACAGGGCATCATAAGCCCCTTTTTGAGTGTTCGACAAGGTAGGATTATTGTTGGTTGATTGTGAGGCGTTGAATGCACCCACGCCGAACGAGAGGTCTTCAAACCAATAGGTTTCCACGACGGAACCTATGTAGCCGAAGGCACCTTTGTTATTGGCACGAACCATGGCTTCGCCAAAACAAGGATTTGTTGATGTATTGCTAAAGCTGGAAGACAGGCAACAGTTTCCCATGGCCCAGAAAGGTTTGTTGGTGTTGGTCAGCGAATTCACATTGCTGTTGGTGAAACTCGGATCAGACCATTCCTGAATATTGCCGTGAGCGGTGTAATTGACGAAACCGACTTGATTGATATAGTTGTAACAGGTCCTTTGACCAGATGCGGTTGTGATAAACGCATGAGCAGTAATGCCATGTGCTGTGTTGAAATAGTTGTTGGTGGCATAGTTGATGGTTGGCTTGCCTGCGATGGGAGTCCAAGAGGTTTGCCATGAATATTGAGGTTCATCCCAACCAGCAATGAGCAAGGTCTCGTTCAGGTAGCTGGGGTCGGGCATAGTGTATTTTTCATACATCAAGGTTTTATCCACCAAATAGCCTAGTTGCGTAGTGGATGCCACGGGCATACGACTCATGAACATGTCGTGGTAGATGTCGTTGTCGACGGAGGCATACTCCAAATCGGTGGCTGCATCCCCATAGTAGCTGTCATAATCATGCAAAGAGTAGTACGGGACAACGGTCTCATCACCCACAATAACCAGGAAAGTCGGGTGGTTGGCATTGTATCTGCTTTGGATGCCCGAACGAATCGTGGATGATGATGTGCTGCTGGTTACAGTATAGATATCAACATCGATACCTTTCTGTTTCTTCCAAGTCAGCCAGTTCTGGAAGGCAGTGCTGTTGGCGTAGGTCGAGGTGGTCACGACAAGCATCTTCACGGGTGTGCTGTAGAGATCCTGGTGGTCATCATAAACGCTTGTAACGGCCCTACCGTTGAACAGCGACTTATAGATGATGTCGAAATAAGGGCTGTAGGTGTCGATCAGAATCTGCTCGGTAGCTTGTCTGTCGGCGCCATCGAAATGAACGGTCACTTCAATGTCGTTGAACACACGGATGGTGTTGTTCACAGGGTCGTAGCTCACGGGTTCGATGGTCATCTTGCCGAGTTGCACGCCACGCATGGTGCCTTCCACACTCACAACGGCTTGAGGTGCCGAGCGCAGGCCACGGGTCTGGTAGGCGTTGGCATTGTATACGAAAGGAACGTCTTCTGGACGCTGGCTCTTACGCAACGAAGGCTGGCGCGGCACCAAAGTCTTCATATCATAATCTGCAAGACGGTAGTCCGTGGTGCTGTAGCTCGTGATTTCGATGCTTGGGTTGGCACCAAAAGGCACGGCGATGAGTTGGTTGATGACAGGAATTTGAGGGTCACCCTCGTTGCCGCCACGTACAGTGTTGGGCAGGCTGAGCCAGGAGAAGGTCCCGCGCTCACTTTCGTAGTCCTGCGCTTCGATGGTCGAGAACGAGAACGTAGCCTGAAGGCCCTTCATGTCGCTCTTCACGCATTCGACTTTGTCGGCCGAACGCAGCTGGATCTTCTGCTGAGCGAAGACACTGACACTGAGAATCAGCGTCATTGCAATTAAGAAAAATCTTTTCATAATCGAGTCAAAAAATTAGTAAACAATTGTATTTCAGATTTTTAGATTTTTTGCCAATATTATAGTTTAAGCGGACAAAGATAAGCAATTTTTCAATACATCTATTTATTTTATTTAATTTGTATAAAATTTCCATAATCATGATTTGGCCGATGTTCGGCCTCCTGTTGTAGAGACGCAATGATTGCGTCTCAGGCAATGATTGCGTCTCCCCATCCATACCGTGATATGGTGTCCATTAATGGTTGCGTCACGATGTTTTTTCGATAAAACCATCCGTATCAAATGAATTTTTCCTATTTTTGTGATTCGAACATTGATGAATTGGACGCGATTGCAGATTATATTGAGAACAATGTAACCCATTGGGAAGAAGGTGCACTTCATACAAATAAATAATTGATATACAATATATTAAATATAGAATTATTATGGACTTAACGAACATTTTAGGCGCTTTGACGGGCAACGATGCCGTCGATGCCATCTCTCAGAACCTCAAAATCGACCAGAAGCAGGTGTCTTCGGTCATCAGCAGTGCATTGCCGTTCCTCTTGGGCGCCATGCAACAGAATGCCGCCTCGCAGGCGGGTGCGGCCTCCTTGGCCGATGCCCTCGGCTACCATGCTGGCAACGCAGGCAACATCATCAACAACCTGAAGGCCGCCGACCTCACCGATGGCGGCAAGATCCTAAGCCATATCTTCGGCGGCAACCTGTCGTCGGTGCTCAATGGCATCTCCAAGAAAACGGGCGTAGGCTCCAACCTCGTGGGCAGCATCCTCGCCACCATCGCCCCGAGCCTGCTCGCTTTGCTGGGTAAAGGTCAGCAGAGCAGCGGCACCAACGCAGCCGGACTGGAGAGCATGTTAGGCACAATCCTGGGCGGCATGTCATCAGGCGGTGGCAACAGTAACATGGGCGGCTTGGGAAGCATCCTGGGTGGCCTGGGAAGCATCTTCGGGAAGTAGTAAGCCTGAGATTCCCTTGCGGGAATGGAACTCGTTCGTTTTCTATAGGCGGCGGCTTGTGAAGCTTACGAGAAGTCAACTTGTTTATGCCGCCGCGTGATAAATTATGTCTCAACTCCATTCCCGCAAGGGAATCTATTAAAATATGCAGTTTAATTTTGAACAGTCACTTATGAAAAACACTTTATCCTTATGTAGAATAGCAGCATGCGCTGTCTTATCCGTTCTATTTCTGGGTGTTATGGCGACAGCACCTCTGCATGCACAAGAATTGATCACCATAGAGGGTTTTTATTATCAGATCAATGGCGACGGCGTTTCCGCAACCCTTGCAGGCCATGTTGACGGCACAGCGGTGGCGGGTGAAATAAACATCCCGTCAACCATCAGTTACAATGGGAAAGACTATGCCGTGACCAGGATTGGAAATAACGCTTTCATATCGTGCGGAAGCCTGACGGGTCACCTAACCATTCCCAACACGGTGACGTTTATTGGCGAGAATGCATTCTTGGCCTGCAGCGGATTGACCGAGTTAGACCTGGGCAACTCCTTAGACACCATTGGACCTGCCGCATTCTATGGTTGCAAGGGCCTTACTGGCTCCTTGACCATTCCCAATTCCGTGAGGGCTATTCATTATGCTGCTTTCTACGGTTGCTCCGGGTTTACCGGTTCGCTGACCATCGGCAACGCTTTGACGCGCATAGAATCCGGGGTGTTTTATAATTGCAAAGGCTTTTCCAGCCTGACTATCGGCAATGCCGTGCAATCCATTGCCACCTCCGCCTTTTGGGGTTGCAAGGGCTTCACCGGTTCGCTGACCATCCCAAATTCCGTAAAAAGCATTGAACCAAATGCATTCCACAATTGCAGCGGATTTACAGACACTTTGACCCTGAGTAATGCATTGGAAAGCATCGGAGGAAGGGCATTCTGGAATTGCAGCGGGTTTACCGAAGTCGTTTCCTTGGCTACAGTACCGCCCGTGTTTTCGTTTGAGGAAGTGTTTGAGGGATGCCATTGCACAACGCTCACCGTTCCTTGCCATTGCATTCCTGCCTACGAAAACTCGGAATGGCACGACTATTTCGCCACGATCATCGAAGACTGCAATGCCGTGCCAGAGCTTGACGGGAACATGGCCACCGTTTATCCCAACCCGACCTGTGGGACAATCAGAATCGAGGCCGAAAACATCGTAGCCATCAGCGTTTACAATCTGTTGGGAGAAAAGCTGTTTGAAGCTTCAGCAAGCGGCAACAGCTTTGAGTATGATTTCAGCCGTCATGGTGCGGGACTTTATTTCATCGGCATCCAAACGGATAAAGGAATGGTGACCAAACGGGTTACGGTAAATGATTAGTAAAAAATTAGGCGGTCGTTAGTGACCGCCTAATTTTTTATTCCACAATCGTCATTTCATCAATCAAGTGCCCTGCACCGGCGAATTTGTCGATGATGAAGAGCACATAGCGGATGTCGACGCTGATGTTGCGGCAGATGTCGGGGTCGTAGATGAGGTCGCTCATCGTGCCTTCCCAGCAGCGGTCGAAGTTGAGGCCAAGGAGTTGTCCCTCGGCGTTCAAGATGGGGCTGCCTGAGTTGCCGCCCGTGGTGTGTACGCTGGCGGTGAAGGCCACGTGCATGGTGCCGTCCTTGTCGGCATAGCGGCCGTAGTCCTTGTTGTTGTACAGCTCTTTCAGGCGCGGCTCCACCACATAGTCGTAGATGTCGGGGTTCTCCTTCTGCATGATGCCTTCGAGTGTGGTGAAGTGGCGGTAGGTCTTGCCGTCCTGCGGCTTGAAGCCTTCGATCTTGCCGTAGGTGACGCGCAAGGTGAAGTTGGCGTCGGGGAAGAGGCGCTTGTCGGGCTGCATGTCCATCTGGCCTTTCATGTAGATGCGACGCAGACGGTCGTTGTCCTTGGTGATGCTGGAGATGTGGGCGTAGACATTGTCGCGATAGAAGCCAATCAGACTCTGGTAGACCTTCATTGCAGGGTCGTTGGCCAACTTCTTGGCCTTGCTGGGCTTGAAGTCGTTCAAAATGTCGTTCACCTTTTCCTCATCAACAAACATCGACTTGGCAAAGAGCTTGTCGACATATCCGTCAACATCCTTGATGTCGTTGAGGAAGGCGGGGCGGAAGTCAGCGGGCTGGGCTTTCAGATACTCGTTGAGCGCCATGATGGCCACCTCGCGGTCGATGGGTTCATAATAGTCCTTGAAGAAGCTGGCAGAGGTGGCTTTCAGCTGATGCAACATGCGGTCGATGTCTTCCTGCGGCGTGTCCTTAGTCACCTCGGAGAGTTTGGCAAAACGACCTGCGAAAGTGACCAACTCGATGCGCAGTCCTGCTTCGGCCATGTAGGTGTAGGCCAGCTGGTAAGGCTCCAAATCCTTATAGTTTTTCTTGAAGTCTTTCAGCAGGTCGATGTACATATAGCGGTTGCGTGCGCCCAAGGCCCATTCCTGGAAGTCCTTCTCGAAAGCCTGTTTCTTCTCCACGCCGTGGAAGTGATTAATGCCTTCGGTCACGCCCATCCATTTCTTCCAGCCATTGCCGAGACCGGCATGCTTGGAGGCATACTGGATGCGCACCTTGGGGTCTTGCTCCTGGTATTTGTTGTAGATGTCGAGCACCTTGCCTCGCAGGTCGACCATGATGGGGTCGATGAGGTTGGCCTCCTGGTCGACGGCCACGGCAGGCAGGTATTCGTTGGTGCGGGCGGGATAGCCGAACACGAAGGCGAAGTCGCCTTCATCGGCACCTTTCAGCGAGATGTCGAGGTGCTTGGCGGGCTTATAGGGCACATTGTCCTTGTCGTACACGGCGGGGCGGCCGTCCTTGTCGGCATAGACGCGGAAGATGCTGAAGTCGCCCGTGTGGCGGGGCCAGACCCAGTTGTCGGTGTCGCCACCAAACTTGCCGATGTTGCTCGGCGGGCAGCCCACGAGGCGTACGTCGGTGTAGACCTCGTTGAGGAGCAGGTAGTATTCGTTGCCCAAGAAGAACGGCTTGATGCTGACTTTATACTTCGTCTCCTTCTCGACTTGGGCGATGAGTTTCTTCATATTCTCATCGACCTTGGCTTGACGGTCTTCTTCCTTCATGTCAGGCGTGATGCCGAAGAGTATCTTCTCGGTCACGTCGCGCATCTCGCGGAGGAAGATGACGCTGAGGCCAGGGCAGGGCAGTTCCTCTCCCCTGTTCATGGCCCAGAAGCCGTTGGTGAGGTAGTCGTGCTCCACCGAGCTGTGTTTCTGGATGTAGTCGAAACCGCAGTGGTGGTTGGTGAGCAGCAGGCCTTGGTCGCTGACAATCTCGCCCGTGCAGCCACCGCCAAAAAGCACGATGGCGTCCTTCAGGCTACTGTGATTAATGGAATAAATGTCATCAGCGGTGATTTTCATGCCCATCTCCTGCATTTCTTTCTCGTTGTATTGCAGCAGCATGGGAATCCACATGCCTTCGCCGGCCTTGGCAATGCCGATGGAGAGCGTGAGGATGAAGGTGATTAATAAGGTAATGCGTTTCATTGGGTGTTGTTGAATCGTTGGTTGTTGAATCGTTGAATTGTTGAATTGTTTGGCCTATGGCTAATGACTATGGCTACTTCAACAAAATGGGAAACTTTTATGTCTTGGGTGAAGTTGCCATAGTCATTAGCCATAGGCCATCGTTGTGTATATTTCATTATTCCAGACCATGCCATTCGTCCGTGGCGTCGAAATCGATTTCCTTGCACTGGGTGAGGATGGCGGGGCAGTTGGAGACGCGATAGTATGGGTCGCCTTGCTGCTGCACCACTTCGACGTTGCGCCAATGGGTATCCCAGCCGTCGCTGTAAAGCTGGAAGTATTTCACATAGCCTCTCAGCATCTGTGAGCGTTCATCGTTGGGACGGACAGGGTCTCTACGCAATTCGATGGTGAAGGGTTTGGTAGGATTGTAGCCGTTGGCGGGCGTTGCCCCTTTGAAGCACGCTGACACCAGATAGGGTCTGGCATAAGAGTCGTTCGGGCGATACAGTTCGTTCAAACGGCGTGTCACCGATGAGAGGTTGGTGCTCGTGTTGTTGAGGCTCAGGCATTCTTGGCCAACATTCTTGTCGCGGCGATACATTTCCATGGCCACGAGTTGCAGCATGATGCAGCCTTCGGGTGTAGTGCCCAGCTCGGCTTGCAGGGCTTTGAACTCATCGAGGGTGGCCGGAATGGACTCGATGCTCACTTTGCCGTCTTGAATTTTAGTGGTTGAATTGTTCATGGTATTGTCGTTTTGTGCGTTGATTGAGGTGGCTCCCACCATCATGATGATGAGCAAAGCCAAAGTGGATAATATTGTCTTTTTCATTGGTGTAAGGTTTGGTTATGAATCATTCAAGGTGCCATTACATAACAAAGGTTTAGCCCTGCAAAAGTAATGACATTTTTGGGAAAAACAAAAACAAAATGGAGTTTGAGGTTTTAACCTGATGGCCGGTAGCCTGCTAGGTCATTTTTGCAAGCAATAACAACAAAAAAACTCCTTCAACGACAATCCTTCCCCCGAGGCCCTCATAGCGGACGGCCACGATCCGCTATCCCTGACACGAAACGGCTGCATGAAAAAGACGCTTTTCGATTGTCTCCCAATAGCGTGAGGGATGGCGGATGCCTCTCCGCCATGAGGGCAAGGGGAGCGATAGTAGTCCGACGAAGGGAGGGTGTGAGCGTGGGATTAACATGCTTTCCGAAGCCTGCAATAACAACAAAAAAACTCCTTCAACGACAATCCTTCTGTCGAGGCCCTCATAGCGGACGGCCACGATCCGCTATCCCTGACACGAAACGACTACAAGAAAAAAAACGCTTTTTAGAGTGTCTCCCAATGGCGTGAGGGATGGCGGATGCCTCTCCGCCATGAGGGCAAGAGGAGCGATAGTAGTCCGACGAAGGGAGGGTGTGAGCGTGGGAATAACATGCTTTCCGAAGCCTGCTTAATCCCAAAAATAAAAGAAACTTACCACACGGCAAAACAGTTCGCGATACCAGGGTTGCTTCAGCTCAAGGTCGACATCGCGGGTGCGGCTGCGGAACACGTTGAGTTTGTAGAAAAAGTTGTGCGCCCGCCATTCATGCACCTGCGACTCGATGTCACGTTTGCACACCGCCATTTCGGGATCGGCCATCTCGCGCACCTGTTCCAGATAGTCACGCATGGCTTGCTTGCTCTTGACAAGGCAAGAGTCCACAATGTGGGTGCCATCTTTGGCTGTTATTGCGTTGGAGAGGTCCATGGTCAATTCGTTTTCGGCCCTTTGGCCTTGATCAGGTGCTTCCGAGGTTTCGGTTGTTCGACCGTGTTAAACACATAGCGTTGGGTCAGCATCAGCAGGAAGGCCAACACGGCACCCAACACGTCGGAGATGGTCATCGAGGCCCAGACCCCCGTCAGACCTTGACCACCCGCGTTGACAAAAATCGGCGGGATGAGGTAGATCATCGGAGCGAGGAACAACACCTGACGCGAGAGGCTGGTGACAATGGCAATCCAGGGCTTGTCGATGCTCTGGAAGAAGTTGGAGTTGGTGATGGTGAAGCCCACCAAAGGGAACATCACCATGATGAAACGCATGGCAGGGATGCCGATTTGTATCAACTCCTCCTCTTTGGTGAACAGCCGCAACATGGCATGAGGCAATATCAAGGCGAGCAAGGCACCCACTGCACCAATCAGTATGTTGATTTTCATGGTCAGGGTGTAGACCTCCTTCAGCCGCAAAGGATGACCCGCACCATAATTATAACCCGCGATAGGTTGCATGCCTTGACACAAGCCTAACATCAGCATCACGCTGAGGCTACAGAAGGTGTTGACCAAGCCGTAGGCACCCACGGCCAAGTCGCCGCCATAACGGATGAGCTGGTTGTTGAGCAAGGCCACCACCGCCGAGGCAGCCAAGTTCATCAGGAACGGACTCATACCGATAAGCAGGATGTTGCGGAAGATGTAAAGTTTTGGTTTCCAAGCATGACGGCGAAAGCGGATGAATGAACTCTTTTGCAGGAAATGAATCACTGCGAGGATACCCGTGCCCGTCATGGAG
Organism: uncultured Bacteroidia bacterium; assembly: GCA_902771635.1. Lineage (GTDB taxonomy): Bacteria > Bacteroidota > Bacteroidia > Bacteroidales > F082 > Limimorpha. Next base: position 14,252 of record CACXXW010000038.1, read on the forward strand.
ATGGTGGTGGCCCAGGCCGCGCCTGCGATGCCCCAGTCCAAGACATAGATGAAGAGCGCGTCCAAAAAGATGTTGACGATGGCGCCGCCCGCCATGATCCACATCGACTTCTTGGGATAGCCCGTGGCGCGCATCAAGCCAGTGAGGTTGAACGACAAAGTGGTCATGAACATACCAGGAAGCACAATGTCCATATACTCGCGGGCATAGGCGATAGTATCGCCAGAGGCACCGAAAGCCGTCAGGATGCGGTCCATGAAGAGATAGCCGCCAGTGACGAAGAGGAAACCGAAGAAAAAGGTCAGCAGCAAGCTGTTACCCAAGATGTCCTCAGCCCATTTGTAGTCCTTCTTGCCCAAGATGATGGACATGCGCGCCGCCGAGCCTGCGCCCACGAGTGAGCCGAAGGCATGGATGATGTTCATGATAGGCATGGTGATGGCCAAGCCTGCAATGGCCAAAGCCCCCACATACTGTCCCAAAAACACACGGTCAACGATGTTATAAATCGAGGCGATGATATGGCTGACAATGCTGGGCAACGCATACATCCACAACAGCTGACTGATTTTTCGTGTCTCTAATTCCCTTGTCCTGTCGATTTGCTCCATTCCCAAACCTCATTCCGCACTTGATGCGGAATTGAGGGTGCAAAAGTAGTAAAAAAGCGGGTGTCAGATTCAAACATTTTGTGTATTTTTGCCGCTCCTTAGCCTCAAGGCTCGGATAGCGATGTCGAGCGAGGCATTTTAGCGGTATAATCTTATGAGATTCAGGATGTTATTCATAATATGGACCTGCCTTTTTTGCCTTGCGGCACACAATTGTTGTGTGTCGTCGGATAGCGACAAGCTGACCCAAGGGCTGAAAAAAACGGAGAAAAGCATCCCCCTACCCTATCATGAAGGCTTGGAAACTACGGTGCTCAACTACACTTCCACACCCTTTTCCAACCAATTCCTGACCTATTCCGCATTCATCGACACCGCCTTGTCGCAACGCAACATGCCTTCAGAGCTGCGGTATTTGCCTTTGGCACTCAGTGGAATGCGCCGCAACTATTGCCAAGGCGACCGCTGCGGCATTTGGCAGCTGCCCACTTTGACCGCATTGCACTACGGATTGACCATCGACGGAACCCGTGACGAGCGCACGGATGTGGAAGCCTCCACCAACGCCGCCTTGGATTGCCTCAATGAACTCTATCAGAAATATGGTGACTGGTGGCCTTATACCAACAGTCCCGTTGCGCTGCAACATGCATTAATCCGTCACGGCGAGACCCCCGAATTATGGGACTTCAAGGAGCAAAACCTTTTGCCCAACACCGAAGTCATTCCTAACTTCATCGCCTGTGTCTACCTTGGCGACGAAGGCCAACTCAAGTTCGGTGAGGTTGCAGACCCTGTCATCGCCAAGGTCCCTGAGCCTGTCGAAAGGCCGACCACAACAATGAAAGACACCACCAAGGCCCTTGAGCCCGCGGTCGCTGAGCAAGGTCGAAGCGTCGAAAGGCCGACCACAATAGTAAAAGACACCACGAACAATAAAAAACCCGGCCCTTCGACAAGCTCAGGGACCGCAAAAACCAAGAAATACACCGTCAAAAAAGGCGACAACCTGACCAGAATCGCCGCCAAGCACCATGTCACAATCTCCGACTTGATGAA
>CACXXW010000039.1 GCA_902771635.1 uncultured Bacteroidia bacterium
ATCATATTTTCCTGTCCGTTTTGCATAATTCCTGATCTCTCCTATTAGAATCTGAAATGCGAGAATGCCTTGTTGGCATCTGCCATTCTGTGGATTTCTTCTTTCTTCTTGAATGCAGAACCTTCTTCCTTGTAAGCTGCCATGATTTCCGAAGCGAGCTTCAGAGCCATCGATTTCTCGTGACGTTTGCGGGCATAACCGATCAGGTTCTTCATACCGATGCTCTGCTTACGGGCAGGACGGATTTCTGAAGGAATCTGGAAGGTAGCACCACCGATACGACGGCTTCTTACTTCCACTTGAGGAGTAACATTGGCCAAGGCCTTTTTCCATACCTCAACTGGATTTTCGTTGAGCTTACTTTCAACGATGTCCATTGCTTCGTAGAAAATCTGATAAGCCAAATTCTTCTTACCCTTGAGCATGATGTTGTTCACGAACTTCGTGACCTGCACATCACCGTACTTCGGGTCGGGAAGGATAATTCTCTTCTTTGGTTTAGCTTTTCTCATGTCTTTTAAGTCTTTCTGTTTTGACTAATCGTTATTTCTTTGCGGCTTGTTTGGGTCGTTTAGCACCGTACTTTGATCTGCGTTGGCGGCGGCCTTCAACACCAGAGGTATCCAAAGCACCTCTGATGATGTGATAACGCACACCCGGCAAATCCTTAACACGACCTCCTCTGATCATAACAATGCTGTGTTCCTGCAAGTTGTGACCCTCACCGGGGATGTAGGCGTTGACCTCCTTTTGGTTGGTCAGACGAACCCTAGCGACCTTACGCATTGCTGAGTTAGGCTTCTTGGGGGTCGTCGTGTAAACACGCACGCACACACCACGACGTTGTGGGCTGGCATCCAATGCAGGCGACTTGCTCTTGTCGATCAATTTTTGGCGCCCTTTGCGCACTAATTGTTGAATAGTCGGCATTTTTAATTTGTTAGGTTAATTTGTTAGTTATTTAATCCGTTGATTAGGAATTATTTACAAACTCATACCAAACTGGCCGAGGGCAACTCTTTCAAGATGTAGTCAGGGAAACATAATAAGCCATGGACGGCTTAGAAGTCTATAAACCCACGCTGTGACATTATAAGAACGCTTGATTTTGGCGTCACATCGTGTAGAAACCTATTACGTTTAACTTATCAGGTTCCTTAACTATATCATTTTCAAGGGCAAGCCCTCATTCAATTCAGCGGGTGCAAAAGTACAACTTTTTTCAATACGCTGAGCACTTTTTTGAAAATAATTGGAAAAATTGTTGATATAGAGGATTACAACGCTGTGTTTCAATAGTTTAAACCTGTTGAAAACTTTTACTTTTGCATAAAAAAAGCGTCTTTCTCGACCTATTTTTGTCGAAAAAGACGCTTATTTGACACGAAATCGACCGTCTATATCATTCCACGCTCGACCTTTTATAGATTCCCTTTTCACTTTTGACCTCCAATGTCATTCCTTGCAAAGGGTGTGCGATTGGAATCTATTGGAGGGCAAAGTTAGGAATGACATAAAAGGTCGGGCATACGGTGTATATACGCGGTCGATTCCCAAAACCTATTCTAATACTTCACGAAACGGTCTTCACCGTTGCTCAAACCGAGTAGTTCACTGCGTCCGAAAAGGAGGAAAATCTTGTGGTCCCAAATGAGTTCCCATAGGATACGGCTCACGCGCACCTGCTCCTCGGGGGCTAGCTCTTCGCTCGTGATGATCGTATCCTCAACTTTTTTCACCATATTTTCTTGGAAAGCCATCTGCATAACCTGGTAGCATAGGTTGACAAAGGTGATGCCCGTGGTATGGTCGCGGCTGTCCATAATCATGTTGATTCTGTCTCTGAGTTCCTCGTTATTGTAGAGGAGATGAACGGGATTGGCGTCGTAATTCATAGCTTTTCGTTTTGGAATATGGTGCAAAGATAGGGATTATTTCGAAACTTGCAACATTTTGGCTGACTAACGAACACTTTTTTACACCTTATATTAATATGTCGCGCCGATTTCGTACCTTTGCACCCGCAATTTAAGCATTATGGTTACCGAATTATTGGTTGTATGGATTGTCGGCGTTGTGGCCTTCTTCGTGCTTTGGGCGATTTTGACCAAAGTGATTAAGCGTATTAGCGAGAGGAAGAACAAAAAAGAGGATTGCAATTCCCCAGTTCAACCATCGTCGGATCGCAAATCCGACGAAACCATCGAGAATAATCTTTGAATTTTGAATTTTGAATTTTGAATTTTGAATATTAAATCATTAAATCACAGAATATGAAATACGACGTCATCGTAATCGGCAGCGGCCCGGGAGGCTATGTGGCTGCCATCAGAGCATCACAACTTGGAAAGAAAACCGCTGTGGTCGAGAAGGCCGAAGTAGGCGGTATCTGCCTCAACTGGGGCTGCATCCCCACCAAAGCCCTGCTGAAGAGCGCACAGGTCTACACCTATATTAATCATGCCGAGAACTACGGCATCAAAGTGGAAGGCGAAGTGAAACCCGACATGGAAGCCGTGGTGGCCCGCAGCCGCGGCGTGGCCGACACCATGAGCAAGGGTGTGCAGTACCTACTTAAGAAGAACAATGTGGATGTCATCGCCGGCTACGGCAAATTGACCGCCGACAAACAGGTGGAGGTGACCGATGCCGAAGGCAACGCCACCCTCTACGAAGCTGACCATATCATCCTTGCCACGGGTTCACGCGTGCGTGAACTACCTGCCTTGCCCATCGACGGCAAGAAGATTATCGGTTACCGCCAAGCTCTCGTTTTGGACAAACTTCCTGAGAGCATGGTCGTGGTTGGTTCAGGTGCCATCGGCTCGGAGTTCGCCTTCTTCTTCACCTCGATGGGTGTGAAGGTAACTCTGGTGGAGTTCCTGCCCAACGTGGTGCCGAACGAGGACGAAGAAGTCTCGAAGCAAGTGGAACGCGCCTTCAAGAAGCTGAAGATGACCGTGATGACCGATGCTTCGGTGACCCACGTCGACACCACAGGCGAGAAGTGCGTGTGCACCATCGCCACCAAGAAGGGCGAGAAGACCGTGGAGGCCGACATCGTCCTCAGCGCCGTCGGCGTGCAGACCAACATCGACAACCTCGGACTTGAGGAACTCGGCATCACCACCGAACGCGGCAAGGTCAATGTGGATGAATGGTATCGTACCAATGTGCCGGGCATCTATGCCATCGGCGACATTGTGCACGGTCCTGCCTTAGCCCATAAAGCCGACCACGAAGCCACCATCTGTGTGGAGAAGCTTTGTGGCCTCGATCCTAAGCCGCTGAACTACGCCAACATCCCCGGCTGCACCTACACCACACCCGAAATCGCCTCTGTCGGCCTGAGCGAAGCGAAGGCAATCGCAGCTGGCTACGAGGTGAAGATCGGCAAGTTCCCCTTTACTGCATCAGGCAAGGCTACCGCTGCCGGCAACCGCGACGGCTTCATCAAAGTCGTCTTCGACGCCAAGACCGGCGACTGGCTCGGCTGCCATATGGTCGGCGACAATGTGACTGAAATGGTAGCCGCTGCCGTGCTCTGCCGCGAGCTGGGTGCCAAGGGTGAAGACATCATTCATTCTGTGTTCCCCCACCCCACTATGTCGGAAGGCATCATGGAAGCTGCGGCCGCAGCATACAATGAATGCGTACATTTGTAATTTGAGCAATTGACTCGCTTCGCGTCACTGCGAGGAACGAAGCAGTCCAGATAACAAACCCATTCCCTGGATTGCTTCGTCGTTCCTCCTCGCAATGACGCAAAGCGACAACAGAACCGCTGAATATCATGGAAATCATCGAAACCAAAATAAAAGACCTACTTGTCATCAAGCCGGACATATTTCCAGACGAGCGCGGCTATTTCTTCGAGAGCTACAACAAGGAGCGTTTCGCCCAACACGGCCTTGACATGACCTTTGTGCAGGACAACGAGTCGCAGTCGATGAAAGGCGTGCTACGCGGATTGCATTTCCAGAAACCACCCTTTGCCCAAGGCAAGCTGGTGCGCGTGGTGAAAGGTGCCGTAATGGACGTGGCCGTCGACTTGCGGAAAGGCTCTCCGACATACGGGCAATGGGAATCAGTGGTGCTCACCGAGGACAACAAGTTCATGTACTGGATTCCGGAAGGCTTTGCCCACGGTTTTGTTTGCCTCGAAGACCATTCGGTGTTTACTTATAAATGCACCAATGTCTACAACAAGGCCTCGGAAGGCAGCATCCGCTGGAACGACCCCGACCTCAGCATAGACTGGAACATTGAGGATCCGATTCTGTCCGAAAAGGACAAAGTTTCTCCAATGTTCAGAGAATTTGCCACGCCGTTTTAGAACGAATCGCTGCGCTTCGCGTCACTGCGAGGAACGAAGCAGTCCAGATAACAAACTCATCCCCTGGATTGCTTCGTCGTTCCTCCTCGCAATGACGCAAAGCGGCAGTCAATAACAAAGCAACAAATCATGAGATCTTGAAATTTGAAATCCACTATATGAAGACTAGAAACCTCCTCCTCGCCTGCGGCATGGCTATTATATTAATAGGTGTGACCGCCGCCATCACTTTTGCGCTGGCGCAATCCAACGACGAACAACTGGAAGAATACGAGGGCACTGAAAGAGAATACCTTTCGTTCGACCAGATCGACCACATCACCCACGACATAGAGCTGCCTGATACCATGTACTTCTGCGGCGAGCAGGTGCCCTTGGATTTGTTCTATGTCCGCGAACGCCTCGAGAGAGAACTTATGGTTAACTCGTACAGACATTCCGCCACCATCTTGCTCCTAAAACGCACTACACGCTGGTTTCCAGTGATGGAACCTCTGATGGAAAAATATGGTCTGCCTGAGGATTTCAAGTATCTCGCAATGATTGAGAGCGAACTGACCAATGCCGTCTCACCATCCAAGGCGGTAGGCTTCTGGCAATTTTTGGAAGGCACGGGCAAGGAATACAGTTTGGAAATCAACAAGGAGGTGGACATGCGCTACAATGTGGAGAAAGAAACCGTGGCAGCCTGCAAATACCTAAAATCCTCCTACCGCAAATTCAACAATTGGACCTTGGCGGCAGCCGCCTTCAACTGTGGCAACGGACGTATCACAAAGACCCAAGAAGAACAGCGCGTGGATTCTTACTACGACATGCTTCTGCCCGAGGAGACGCAACGCTATGTATTCCGTATCCTCGCCCTAAAGCTCATTACCGAGAACCCAGAAAAATACGGCTTCCAAATTGGCGACAACGGTTGGTACCGTCCCTACGAGACCAAAACCGTCACCGTCACGCAAAGCATCCCCAACTTGGTGGATTTCGCCTACGAGCAAGGCACCAACCTCAAGATGCTGAAATATTTCAATCCTTGGCTACGCGGCAATTCGCTGACCATTTCGGCGGGAAACAGTTATGAGATCAAGATTCCGACGGGAAAATACGCGAAAACACATGGGAAAATGAGAAAAACGGAATGAATCTGTAGAGACGCATTGCATGCGTCTCCCTACAATTGACACAAAAAAATGTAAGAGACGCATGCAATGCGTCTCTACAACGGGTGACAACCATGAACGAATTTTCAGAAGATAAAACCCTAGAAATCCTAGGTGCAAGGGAAAACAACCTGAATAACATCGACCTTTCCATTCCACGCAATGCCTTGGTGGTCATTACCGGCATCAGCGGGAGCGGCAAGTCATCGTTGGCCTTCGACACCATCTATGCTGAGGGGCAAAGACGTTATATGGAAAGCTTCTCGGCATACGCACGGCAGTTCATCGGCAATATGGAGCGCCCTGACGTGGACAAGATTACTGGCCTCAGCCCCGTCATCAGCATCGAGCAGAAATCGGTGAACAAAAACCCGCGCTCTACTGTGGGAACCATCACTGAAATTTACGACTTTTTGCGTCTGCTCTATGCCCGCATCGGCGAAGCCTATTCCTACAACACGGGCGAAAAAATGGTGCGATACACCGAGGAGCAAATCACCGATTTGATTCTGAACGAGTTTAGTGGCAAACGCATCAACATTTTGGCACCCGCCGTCCGTGGCAGAAAAGGCCATTACCGTGAGTTGTTTGAGCATATCCGCCAAGCAGGCTTCACCCGTGTGCGTGTGGACGGCGTAATGCGCGAAATCGAGTTCGGCATGATGGTGGACCGCTACAAAACCCACGATATCGAAATTGTCGTCGACCGAATTGAAGTCCATGAAGACAGCCTCACGCGCATCAAGAAGTCGGTGCAGACCGCCTTCCGTTACGGCAAAGGTCTGCTTATGGTGCTTGACAACGACAGCCAGCAGTTGCGCTACTTCAGCCGCCTGCTGATGTGCCCCACCACTGGCCTCTCCTACGAAGACCCCGAGCCCAACACTTTCTCATTCAACTCTCCCTATGGTGCCTGCCCCAAGTGCAACGGCCTGGGCGAAATCGCCGTGGTGGATAAAGAGAAGCTCATCCCAAATCCTAACCTAAGCCTTCGTAAAGGAGGTCTGGCTCCAGCAGGCGAATACAAAGCCGGTAGCTGGATCTTCAGACAGCTGGAAGCCATTGGACTAAAATACGGCTACACCCTCGACACTCCGATGAAAGACATCTCAGAGGAGGCACTCGACGTCATCCTTTACGGCACCAACGAAACCTTCGAGGTGAAACGCGAGACTCTCGGCATCACCTCGACAGTCAAAATCAACTTCGAGGGCATCATCAACTTCATCGAGGACCAAAACAACGAAGAAGCCTCAGCAGCCATCGCGCGCTGGGCAGGTTCGTTCATGAACCATGTGAGTTGTCCCGTATGCGGAGGTACAAGGTTGAAGAAGGAATCGCAATGGTTCCGCATCGACGGGAAAAACATCGCTGAGGTGGCCAACATGGACACACTCAGCCTCGGCAAGTGGATAGATGAGTTGCCCAGCAAACTCACCGAAAGACAAAACGACATTGCCAAGGAAGTCCTGCGTGAAATCCACAAGCGCGTGCATTTCCTCTTGGACATCGGCATTGACTACCTCAATATGAATCGTCCAGCAGCATCTTTGTCAGGCGGTGAAGCGCAACGCATCCGACTGGCCACACAAATAGGCTCGCAACTAACCGGAGTTTTATATATCCTCGATGAGCCTAGCATCGGCTTGCACCAACGCGACAACCAACGCCTCATCGAGTCGCTGAAGGAGCTGCGCGACATCGGCAACTCGGTCATTGTGGTGGAGCACGACAAAGACACCATGCTCAATGCCGATTATCTGGTCGACATCGGTCCAGGTGCAGGAAGGCACGGCGGCGAAGTCGTCTTTGCCGGCACGCCTGCCGAAACCAAGACCGGGCACTCCATCACCTGCGACTACCTCAACGGCATTCGCCAAATCGAAGTGCCGAAATCAAGGCGCAAACCATTGGAGGACAACTTCCTCACCATCAAGGGTGCGAAAGGCCACAACCTGAAGAATGTGGACTTGAAATTGCCTCTCGGCGTGATGGTCTGCGTGACAGGCGTCAGCGGCTCTGGCAAGTCCACCTTAATTAATGAGACCCTCTCCCCCATCCTCAGCCAGAAGTTCTACCGCTCGGTAAAGGAGCCTTTGCCTTACGACAGCATTGAAGGTTTGGAGAAAATCGACAAGATCATCCAGATAGACCAGGCACCCATTGGACGCACACCACGTTCAAACCCTGCCACCTACACCAAGGTCTTCGATGACATCCGCAAACTCTATGGTGAGTTGCCCGAGTCGAAAATCCGCAACTACAAGGCGGGGCGTTTCTCTTTCAACGTGAAAGGTGGTCGCTGCGAGGCATGCAAAGGCGCTGGCGTGCGTGTCATCGAAATGAACTTCCTGCCCGACGTGACGGTGTTATGCGAAGAATGCCAAGGCAAGCGCTACAACCGCGAGACCCTTGAGGTGCGCTACAAAGGCAAGTCGATCAACGATGTGCTCAACATGACTATTAATGAAGCGGTGGAGTTCTTTGAGAACATCCCAAGCATCATACAGAAAATCAGGACATTGAAAGATGTCGGTTTGGGTTATCTGACCCTTGGTCAGGCCTCCACCACCATCAGCGGAGGCGAGGCGCAACGTGTGAAATTGGCTACAGAATTGGCCAAACGCGACACGGGCAAGACACTTTATGTGCTTGATGAGCCCACCACAGGCCTGCACTTTGAGGACATCAAGGTGCTGATGAACGTGCTGAACAAGCTCGTCGACAAGGGCAACACCGTCCTCATCATCGAGCACAATATGGACGTCATCAAGATGGCGGATTGGATCATCGACATGGGTCCTGAAGGCGGCGAACGTGGCGGACGCATCGTTTGCGAAGGCACGCCTGAAGAGATTTGCAATTGCATGAAAAGCTATACAGCGAAATATTTGAAGGAAGAACTGAAATAGATTCCCTACGGGAATGGAATTAATCTTCATGTTATCATCGGCGGCTTGAAACAGCTACCAAATTGAGGCCGCACGACTCTTACCTCAGCCAAAGCACTTGACCTTTGCTAATACGAGTGCCTCCCTTCATGCCGTTCTTCCTAAGAATCTTCTCAGGCTTCACTGCGAAACGCAAGGCCACATCGCGGAGCGTCTCCCCTTCCTGGACAGTGTATTTCTTGGCCTTCCAGTTCTTGTTGCGCAGCTTTTCGAGATATACCACATCACCGCTGTGGAAGACTACCTCTTCGGGATGCTTCAGACAGTTATATTGACAGAACCGCTTGAACTTGATGCCAAATGTTTTTGCCATACTCTCCGGCGTCTCTCCTTCCTTAGCGTAAACAAAGCGCACACCGTTGTTCTCATAGATGAAACGGCCTTCAGGAGTCATATCAGCCAAAGGAAATATGGATTTGTCCTTAGGAGAATAAGCTAACTCAAAATACTCATCAGCATCAGGATCAATAGGTTCCACATCACTCTCCGCAAGCAAACCAAGGGCAATCTGGTCATATTGGGTCAGGTCGTAAAGCTTGATGCGATCAATGAGCAATTGGGCATATTTCGGGTTGGTGGCATAGCCTGCCGCTTTCAGTCCTTTCGCCCAACCTTCATAATCGGTGATGTCAAGATCGAACAAAGCTGCATAACGGCTACGGCCACATAAAAACTCTGAATGGTCACGGAACGATTGCTCAACGTCATCATATTTGCGGAAACACTCGTTCTTCTCATCGTCATCCATATAATAGGTGTCGCCTTCCCAGCCTTTGTGGCACTTGATGCCAAAGTGGTTTTTGGCTTCCCGAGCCAAAGCACTATTACCCGCCCCCGATTCCAGCAATCCTTGCGCTAAGGTAATCGATGCCGGAATCTTATGGGCCTTCATTTCACGTATGGCAATGTCCTTATAGGTCTGGATATATTCTTCAGGGGTGATGCGCTGTGCCGTTAGCGTCAAAGGTATCAGGAGCAGTAATAGCAGTGGGAACTTCTTCATTTTTCTGTCGCTATTTGGACTATGGCTTATGGCCAAAGGACCCTGAGCTTGTCGAAGGGCCGATTTATTATTGGTCGGCGTTTCGACAGGCTCAACGACCTTAGCTTTAAACGCAAAACCCACGAAAATCGTATGAAACCAAAATAAAAAAGCTATCGTTCCATTTTTTTCCGTATTTTTGAAGCCAATTTTTGTTAATCGTATGGACACAACCAGCCTATTCAAGTACTTCCCAGAGCTGAACGACAAGCAGAAAGAGCAGTATAACCAACTGAAAGACTTATATTTGGACTGGAACAGCAAAATCAATGTCATCTCGCGCAAGGACATGGAGCACTTCTACGAGCACCATGTGTTGCATTCGTTAGCCATTGCCAAATACTTCGAACTTTTGCCTGGCATGAAAGTCATGGACTTGGGCACTGGCGGTGGCTTTCCGGGAATTCCTTTGGCCATCATGTTTCCACAGACCCAATTCTACCTCATTGACGGGACTGGAAAGAAAATCAAGGTGGTGAACGCTGTTAAAGATGCCATCGGACTTGAGAATGTAGTAGCCGAACAAAAACGAGCAGAAGAGGTAAAAGACAAGTTCGATGTGATTACCGGTCGTGCCGTGATGACCTTGCCCGAGATTGCCAACCTTGCTGGCAACAAGCTGAGAATCAGAGGTGACATGGAGGCTGGTGGCATCCTTTACCTCAAAGGCGGCGACTTGACTGAAGAATTTAAGGCACTTGGCCGTTATTGGAAGTACAAAAAAGCCATTATCAGCAAATGGTTTAAGGAGGATTATTTTGTGGAGAAGTATGTGGTGCATTTATATTAAAAGTTAAGGCCCCTGAGCCTTGAGCTCGTCGAAAGGTCGAAGGGCCGACTTGTATTGACGGTGCTTCGACAGGCTCAGCAACCTGCATTAACTGAACAACTGAACAACTAACAACTATAAAAAATGAAAAAACTTACACTAACCCTTTTGGCAATGCTTGCCCTCAGTGCGACAATGTTCGCCCAGCAAGCCATGCCCGTGCCCTTCGACCAAAACATCAGAAGAGGCAAATTGGAGAACGGATTGACTTACTACATCCGTCACAACGAGAAACCCGCCCAGCGCGCCAACTTCTACATCGCGCAGAAAGTCGGTTCCATCCTTGAAGAAGACGACCAGCAGGGTCTGGCCCACTTCCTCGAGCATATGGCCTTCAACGGCACGAAGAACTTCCCCGGCAAGAATCTGCTCAACTACATGGAGCACAACGGCGTGAAGTTTGGCGAGAATGTCAACGCCTGGACCAGCATCGAGCAAACTGTCTACATGCTGACCAATGTGCCCACCACCAACATGAACCTTGTCGACTCGTGCATCCTTATCCTTCACGACTGGTCGAGCTTCATCTCCTTGGAAGGCCCCGAAATCGACAAGGAACGTGGTGTCATCCTTGAAGAAAAACGTACCCGCAACGATGCCCAGCAGCGTATGTGGGAAAAGATGCTCCCTGAAATTTATCCCAACAGCCCTTACGGTCACCGTATGCCTATCGGAACCGAGGAAGTCATCACTGGCTTCGACCATGAGGCATTGCGCGCCTACTACCACAAGTGGTATCGCCCCGACTTGCAAGGCATTATCATCATCGGTGATATCGATGTGAATGAGGTGGAGAACCATCTGAAGACCATCTTCGAGGACATCCCTGCACCTGTCAACCCAGCCGAACGTACCCGCTTTGAGGTGGCCGACAACAAGGAACCCATCGTGAGCATCTGCACCGACCGCGAAGAGACCAACTACAGCATTTCGTTGTACTACAAGCATGACGTCATCCCGAACGAGGAGAAAGGCGATATCCAATACTGGCTGAAGGGCTACATTGACCAGCTTGTCGCCACCATGTACAACAACCGCATGGAAGAGCTCACTCAGAAAGCCAACCCGCCTTTTATCTTCGGCTATGGCTATTACGGCACTTTCTTTGTCAGTGACACCAAAGACGCTTGGACAACCCTGGCCTACGCCAAGGATGAGAACGGCATTGACGAGGCTTTGAACGCACTTGTTGCCGAGAACAAACGCATGCAACAATACGGCTTCACCGCTTCAGAATTTGAACGTGCCAAAGCCGACCTTATGAAACGTATCGAAAACCAATATGACGAGCGCGACAAGCAAGAGACTGCCCGTTACCTCAACCCCATCCTTGCCCACTTCCTCACCAACGAGCCGCTGATGGGCATTGAGAACGAGTATATGTTGCTCAGCCAAATCCTTCCCGCCCTGCCTGTTGAGGCCATCAACCAATATGTTCCGGAACTCATCCGTGAGGACAACATCGTCATCACGCTGACCGGTCCCGAGAAAGAAGGCGTGAAGCTGCCCACCAAGGAAGAGCTTGTCAACCTGCTCAACAAAGCCAAAGAAGTTGAAGTGGAACCCTATGTGGAGACCGTCAGCAACGAGCCTTTGATTGCCACCCTGCCTGTGAAAGGCTCCATCGAGAGCAGAAAACACGACGACACCTTTGATGCTACCGTGCTCACCCTGAAGAACGGCGTGAAGGTCATCTATAAGCCCACCACTTTCAAAGATGATGAAATCCTGATGAATGCCTACAGCTTTGGAGGTTATTCCGCCATGGACCAAAGCGACCCCTTCACCTTACAGGAAATCAATTCCTTAGCTACTCTCGGCGGCGTTGGCAACTTCAGTGCCATCGACCTGCCTAAGGTACTGGCTGGCAAGAGAGCTAGCGTTACCCCCAACATCAGCACCTTCACTGAAGGCATGAGTGGCAATTGCTCTGCCCGCGACCTTGAAACCATGCTTCAACTCACCTACCTGTACTTCACCTCACCCCGTAGCGATGAAGAGGCTTTCCAATCCTACATCACCCGCACCAAGGCCATGGTCGCCAACATCGAGTCCGATCCGAACACTGCCTTCCGCGACAACCTCATGTTCGCCATGTACGACAATCACCCACTCATCAAGCGCATGAGAGCCGAAGACTACGACAAAGTCGACTATGCCAAAGCACTTAAGCTCTATGCCGACCGCTTTAAGGATGCCAACAACTTCGTGTTCACCTTCGTGGGCAACATCGACCCCGAAACCTTCGAGCCCATGATTGAGCAATACATCGGTTCATTGAAGGCCAAGAAAAACGATGAGACTTGGACAGCCAACGCTCCCGTCATCACCGACAAGGATGTCAACAGCCACTACACCAAGGCCATGGAAAACCCCAAGGTCACTTGCTATATGATCTACAATGGAGACATGGAATACACCATGGAGAACCAACTGAAGATGAGAGTGTTGGGTGATGTAATGGACATTGTCTACACCGAGAAGATCCGTGAAGACGAAGGTGGCACCTACGGTGTGGGCGTGCAAGGCAACCTCAGCCTCCGTCCGAAACCCAGTTTCATGTTCTTCATCGGCTTCGACACCAACAAAGAGATGTATGAAAAGTTGATGGGCGTTGCCATTGCCGAATTACAAAATGTGGCCAACCAAGGCCCGCGTCCTGAAGACCTGAAGAAGGTGAAGGAGTTCCTCGTCAAGAAACATGCAGAAGACCTGGAGAGCAACCGTTACTGGATGGGCTGCATCCAAACCATGGATCGTGATAAATACAACCCGATGGCCAACTACGAGCAGATTGTCAATGGTATCACCGCTGACGATGTGGCCAACATGGCCAAAGCCGTGCTGAAAGGCTATAAGAAAGAAGTGGTGCAAATTCCCGAATGATACAATAGCAATCAGCTTTCAGCTATCAGCAATCAGCCAACGCCTATATTAAGGCATGCTGATTGCTGACGGCTGAAAGCTAAATGCCAAATCATTGAATCTTGAATCTTTAAATCTTTAAATACCAAATTATTATGACAGAAAAACTCACATTGAGAGACAACCCCACCATGAGGTGGGTTGCCTTGCTGCTGTTGGCTTTGGCCATGTTCTGCAGCTACATTTTCATGGACATTTTGTCCCCCATCAAGGATTTGATGCAGACCGAGCGCGGTTGGGACAGTGCTTCGTTCGGCCGCATGCAGGGCGCAGAAGTGTTCCTTAACGTTTATGTGTTCTTCCTCATCATTGCCGGTATTATCCTCGACAAGATGGGCGTTCGCTTTACGGCAGTACTTTCTGGTGCCGTGATGCTTGTCGGTGGACTGATTAAGTTCTATGCCTGCAGTGAGAACTTCATTGGCACAAGCATGGAGACTTGGTTCAACACACACCTCAACTGGAATGTCAACATTCCGTTCATTGGCGACATTTTGCCTTTTGCTGACGGAATGCCCGGCTCAGCCAAACTGGCCGCCATCGGATTCATGATCTTTGGTAGCGGCTGCGAAATGGCTGGTATCACCGTAAGCCGTGGTATTGTGAAATGGTTCAAGGGCCGTGAAACCGCCTTGGCCATGGGTTCGGAGATGGCTCTTGCCCGTCTCGGTGTGGCCACCTGCATGATTTTCTCGCCCTATTTTGCCCGTCTCGGCGGCACCATCAATGTGAGCCGTTCCGTTGCTTTCGGCGTGGTGCTCCTCTGCATCGCCTTGATCATGTTCATTGTCTACTTCTTCATGGACAAGAAACTCGACAGTCAGACTGGTGAAGCCGAAGAGAAAGACGACCCGTTCAAGATTTCCGACATCGGCAAGATCCTGTCGAGCCTTGGTTTCTGGCTGGTTGCCCTGCTCTGCGTGCTGTATTACAGCGCCATCTTCCCGTTCCAGAAGTATGCCGTTAACATGCTGCAGTGCAACCTGACCTTGACCTTGCCTGCCGAAGGTTCCTTCTGGGCTGGAGACTCCGTCACCATCGTGCAATATGTCATCATGCTTTTGGTTGCCATTTGCTCCTTCGCCAGCAACTTCTCGAAGAAGAAGGGTATGAAGATTGGTTTGATGCTTGTTGCCATTGTCGCCCTTGTGGTGTATTGCTACATGGGTTACATGCGTGGCACCGCCGAGACCATCTTTGCCGTGTTCCCGCTGTTGGCCGTGGCTATCACTCCTATCCTCGGTAGCTATGTCGACCACAAGGGCAAGGCCGCCACGATGCTTATGCTCGGCTCCTTGCTGCTTGTCGTATGCCACCTCACCTTTGCCTTCGTTTTGCCTGGTGTTTCAGCCAGTTCATCTGTTGGCGGTGTCATCGTGGCTTATGTGACCATCTTGGTGCTCGGCGCCTCGTTCTCCTTGGTGCCTGCCGCTTTGTGGCCGAGCGTGCCGAAGCTGGTGGACGAAAAGATCATCGGTTCGGCCTACGCTCTGATTTTCTGGATCCAGAATATCGGCCTCGGCCTCTTCCCGACCCTCATCGGCAACGTGCTGCAAAAGACCAATGCTGAAGGCACTGCCGCACACGAGTTGGACTACACCTGGGCTCTCGTCATGCTAGCCGCCCTCGGTATCGCAGCCCTGCTCATCTCGGTCTACCTCAAGGCCGTCGACAAGAAGAAGCACTTCGGTTTGGAAGAACCCAATATTAAATAAACCAGGAACCTGGTTGAATAACCTGTAGGGCTGTCACACCGTGGCAGCCGCTGTAAAAAACCAAACAGCGGCTGCCACGGTGTGACAGCCCTACATTTTATTTATGCACAAACGGGACCTCACACATTTCGAGGATTTCCTTGACAAATCTCCTTTCGCGAGGACCGAAATGTGTATCGGAACGCGAAACCTGGGTCATCATAAGTGAAAAGATGCGCTTCTTTTCTATCGGCATCATTTTCAGTGTGTTATAGGCTTGTTTAGGCAACTCGTTTCTTGGGATCGGCACAAAACCTGTGGTATCAAACTCAAGTTCCTTCATACAGGCATCGATGCATTCGCGCTCGGCATCGCGGGTACGAAAGTCGGCCTTGGCCAAATTGTAGAGTACACTGGCGATGGCCTTTTGTTCCACTTGGGTGAATTTTTCATCCATAACAACAAATTTTAGTGCAAAGAAACGATTTTTTCTAATTTTGCAGCAACAATCAACATAAAAAAAGCTGACATGAAGAAACTCACTTTACTATTCTTGACTTTGGCCTCTTTGGCAACATTGAAAGCCCAATGGGTCGACGACCCAGCCACCAACACCCGCATTGCCAATTGTGCCGATGGTGCCGCCGAGGTATATGTTTCAACCGATGTCTCGACGGGTGACTCTTATGTTCAATGGCATTACCAAGGCGAAAACGGTTGGTCGCCATGGTTGCAACGGCTGGATGCCGACGGCGTTCCGCAATGGCCCGCCAGCGGGATCCATGTCACCACACCCGATTTTGCGACTTGGTCTCCAGGCTATTCCATGACCGCTGTCAACGGAGGCGTGGTAACGGTGTTCCGCACCCTCGGACCTCATCACTGGGCGGTCAAAATCAATGCCGACGGCTCCTTCCCATGGGGTGAACATGGACTCATGCTCTTCGATGGTGAAGGCGGCGGCCGTTCCGAAGTGTTGTCAACCTATTATTATGACCATGACGACGGTGTATGGGCCTTAGGCACCGACATGGACAGCACCTTCCTGCAATATATCAATGCCGACGGCACGCTGTGCCCCAAGACCACCATCAAAGACCCTGCAAAAAAATGCTCCAATGGTCTATTGGTGCCTGCTGAAGACGGTGTCTTTGTAGTGTATGCCAAGCAAACACTACAAGGCTATACCAATTACAACAAGGAAATCCATGTCGCCGGATACAATAAAGGCGGAGAACAGATTTTTCCCGAAACGCTTTTGTTCGGACAACAAACTGTAGGTGCCAGTTATGTGCATTATGCCATCCCCGACAACCGGGGAGGCGGCTATGTCTATCAATTCCACAACGCCATAGGTGGTGTGTATAACACCTATGTCACGCATTTCGATAAGAACGGCACGCCCACTATCACAGACCCCAACGGCATCGCTGTACATAGTCCTGACTACAGTCACTTTTACACCAATGCCTACGCCACCGTCGACCCCGAGAGTAACGATCTCATCATCGCCTATCTCCAAAAGGATGCAGCCTCCCAATCCGAACACCGAGTCTATGTCAACCGCATCACGGAATCAGGTGAAAGACCATGGGGTGACGGCATTCTTGTGGCAGACTACACGAATCGTTCCTATAGCGACATCCATGTAGATGCCATCGATGCTGTATATGGATTCGTAGTGACTTACGGCACCAGTCAAGGCACAATTGAAGCTGTGGGCTACGACAACGAAGGAAACCAGCAGTGGAGCACTATCATGAGTTCGACCCGCTATAATAAAACCATCAGCGAAAACACTACTGGCTTTTATGACGGACAAAACATTGTGGCATGGGTCAACGGCGATGATGGCGGTGTCTATGGACAAAACATCGGATGGGACGGTGCCTTGGGTGAGGTCAGTCCCCTGCCGCCCCCGCCAGTCCCTTGCTGCTATGCACCTGAAAACTTCGAAGGCTCCTATCTTTACAATGAAGAAACTGCTTCATACGGCGCCATGCTCACATGGGATGCTCCCGCCTACAGCGTTTTCCACTACAACCTCTACCGAGAAAATCTTGATGACGGGACAACCGACATCATCGAAATTGATGCCGATGTAACATCCTACTTTGATGAGACGGCACCCGGCATTTATAAATACCAACTCACAGCCATGTACGATGACTTTGAGTCCGAGTTCGCCCTAACCCCTGATGGAGAGGACTATATTATTATAGAGGTGACATCGGTTTCCGAAAACAATAGCGAAAACGAAATCATCACAGTCTTAAAAATCTATTCCACCAATGGCCAGGTGATTCGAAAGGCTAACTTTGGTGAACTGAGTTCAGGCGTTTACATCATCCAAGGGCTTACTTCCACTGGCAAACTTGTCACAAAAAAAGTTATTGTAAATAATGAATAAAAGAAATCTAAAAATCATATCATCATGAAAAAACTTGTACTTTTCTTAGTAGGCTTATTCGCTTTCACAGCACTGCAAGCCCAATGGGTCGACGACCCAGCTACCAACACCTTCATCGCCAACAGCTCGGCAGACGCTGGTGAAGTCTATCTCTCCACCGATGAAGTCTCTGGCGATACTTATTTGCAATTCAACCAGATGCGCTCCAATGGTTGGGTACCAACCTTACAGAGACTCACTTTTGAAGGCGTTCCACAATGGGGTGACAACGGCATCACCATCACGGGGCAAACCCTTTCCTCATGGTCGGAAGGCGTTGCCATGGTCGCCACCAATGATGGCGGTGTGGTGAGCTGCTTCTCCAACGAAGCCGGACAATCTGTGGCCGTCAGGATCAATGCCGATGGCACTTTCCCATGGGGCGAGCAGGGCATCACCCTCTTTGGCGGACAAGGCGGCTCGCGCACCGAACTTCTCGCTGGAAACGACGGAGGCGTTTGGGCACTCGGTACCGACTACAACAACACTTATTTGCAATATGTCAACGCCGATGGCACTTTAGGCCCCGCCATCACCATGGGAGATGGCGAACACCAATATATGTTCGGCCTTATGGTACCCTCCGTTGACAATAGAGTTTTGGTGGTCTTTGAAAAAGAGAACTGGGCGTACACCTATTATTATGAGAAATCCATTTATGTAGCCTGCTACACCCGTGAAGGCGAACAAATCGGTAATGAGACTCTACTCATGCTGCCACAAACTATCGGTGGCAGCTATTGCCATTATGTGGTTCCCGATGGAGAAGGCGGCGGTTATGCATACATCTGGCATCCTGCCATAGGAGGTGCATTCAACACTTATGTCTTCCACTTTGATGTAAATGGCATCTCCACCATCAGCGACCAGAATGGCATTCCCGTTCACTCTACTGACCCATCAAATTTCTATCTTAGTGCGTATGGCACCGTCGACCCCTTGAGCCACGACCTCATCATCGCCTACGAACAAACCGATGCTTCAACCCAGTCACAAAGCAGAATCTACATGAACCGCATCACTGCAACTGGCGAGCGTGTGTGGGGCGAAGGCATTTTGGTTGCCGACAACAATGGTTCCAGCTATAGCGAAATAAAAGTCGATGCCTTCGAAGACGGCAGCGGTTTCTCCATCATCTACAACCAAGGCGACGGTTACAACTCGACCGTAGAAGCTAAAGGCTTCGATATGGACGGCAACCAGCTTTGGTCCAAGTGTATGAGTTCAAACAGCTACAGCAAAGCCATGTGCGAAAACAGCACTGGCTTCCATATGGGACAGAATATAGTGGCGTGGGTGAACAGCAGCAATGGCAGCGTATACGGCCAAAACATCGGTCCTGACGGCACCATGGGGCCCATCGAACCACCAGTCATCACTTGCTTCCCACCAGAGAACCTTGAAGGCAAATATGTCTATGATATGGAAGAGCAACTATTTGGTGTGAAAATTAGCTGGATAGCCACTGAGACCCAGCCCCTGCATTATAACCTCTATCGCTACAGCGAAATCTACAAGGATCAGGTCATCATCGAAGTGGAAGCCGATGCCACCTCTTATTTCGATGAATGCGGCTTAGGACAATACACCTATCAGCTGACCGCTGTTTACGAGCACTGCGAATCCGACTTTGCCCTTACGCCCGAAGGAGAGGACTTTGTTCAAATCGAGGTCACTGGAATTGAGGAAAATGTCGACAACAGAATCATCAACGTGCTGAATGTTTACAACATGAAAGGCCAGCGAATCAGCGCCAACCACATGAGCGAACTGAACACAGGCGTCTACATCCTCCAAGGTTTGACAGAAGACGGCCGTTTGGTCAGCCAAAAAGTGATGGTCGACAAGAAATAAGCCGTAACACATACATTATGAGCAGGCTACAAGTTATTATAAGCCCGCAGTACGACCCCTTCCTCAATCGCGCCGTCGAGCAATACCTCACGGAACGCCAAGAGGAAGGTGTCGTTACTTTGTACCTTTGGAAAAACCAACAGACCGTGGTCATCGGCTTCAACCAAAACCCTTACGCAGAGTGCAACGTCAAACTTCTGCTTGATGAAGGCGGTCACCTTATGCGACGCGGTACGGGCGGCGGAGCTGTCTATCACGACTTGGGCAACATCAACTTCTCCTTCATTGCCGACAAAAGGCTGTATGACGTGAAGAAGCAGCTCTCCGTTATTCAAGACGCACTCCTCGCCTATGGTTTTGAGGCCGAGATTTCGGGCCGCAACGACCTCACCTGCCAAGGGCGCAAATTCAGCGGCAACGCCTTCGCAAAAGGTCAGAGAAATGATCTTCACCACGGCACCATTCTCATCAAGACTGATGGCGCGATGATGCAACGCTACCTCATTGTCGACAAGGCAAAACTGCTGAAAAACGGGGTGAAGAGCGTGGCATCAAGGGTCATTAACCTCAGCGAACTCATCCCTGACCTGACCTCCGAGAACATCAAGCAACCTTTGATTGCCTCGTTTGAAAAGGTTTACGATGGCGAGGCGGAAATGCTAGACTTTGACACCTTTATTAATAATAGCGAAGTGCAAGCCATCAGAGCACACATCGCATCAAACGACTTCCTTTTCGGCCGTTGGGAGCAGTTCAAGACCACAAAAAAAGACCGTTTCCCTTGGGGCGGTGTGGAAATATCGCTGCACATTGATGAGGCAAATTCTGTCATCAAAAACATACAAATCGCCTCGGATTGTCTTGAACCCGAGGCGATTCAAAGGGCAGAAATCCTGCTTCGCGGTTGCAGCACTCACGAGGTGCCCCCTCACGACCAAAATGATGAGATCCTCAGGGACATCATCCGTTTGGTGTATGACTAACATCAGCCAATGGGCACCGTCAGCTTGAAAACGATGTTGCGACCCATATTGAACACGCCTTGCCTACCCGTCACGACATTGAAATCGGCATACTTCAAGCGGTTCAGATGGTCTTGATAGCATACATCCGTAAGGTTGTCCACGATTACGCTCAACTCGGCGACCTTTTTTCCCTTGACCAAGACATCCGTTCCTACTGACAGACCCAGCAAGAGGTATGAAGGCGTCATAGTCTCAGTGTTGTAGGCGGCATAAAAATGGTCTTGTTTCAGATACCAGTCTATCCTCGCGGCGACATAGGCATTATTGAGGACCTCGCCGTCGTGTGTAATCTCATATTTCAAATCTGTCGAAAGCCGCGGCGCCGGCGTCATAGGAAGCCAACGCATCTCCTCGGGCTGTTGCAAAAGACGTGCCTGGACATACGAGAAAGCAGTTCCGACATGAAGGGCATGGATGGGATGGATATCAACACTAGCCTCAAATCCCATCAGCATCGCCTCGCCCTGAGCGTAGGCAAAAGTCATCAAATCAGGCTCGATGATACTATCGATACGGTGCAGATAGATGTAATTGCTGATATGGTTGGCAAACACAGCACTATGCAACTCGAAATAGCGTGTGGCATAATCGAGGCCCAAGTCTGCTTGCAAACTATACTCAGATTTAAAATCATGATTTCCAATCTCATACCTCAACGAACCCTCGTGTTCGCCATTGGAGGCCAGTTCGCTGATGTTGGGCGTACGGAAGCCTCGAGCCAGATTAAGTTTCACATCCAAGCGCTCCGTGACCTCACAAGTCGCACCGACACTGCCCGTGATGCCACTGAAATGTCGCGTGAAATCCTCAAACCGCACCTCTCCGTCTTCTTCCAATCCTTTCGCGTTCAAATAGCGATAGTCGAAACGCAAGCCTCCACTTAAATTCCAATGAGCCAAATTCTTGGAAGCCGTTGCATATACTCCAGCGTCGAACAGGGCATAATCGGGGATGAGGAATTCATCACCCAAATTGAGCGATTTTTGTCCCATACCGTTCAGGCCTGTCGAAAACTTCCAACCCGACATTTCTTCCGAGACGTAACGGACATCGTAGTTCAGCGTATGGAGTTGCAGATACAGACCATATTCATCCATCGACTCTTCAAACTCCTTGCGACGATTCTGCTGATAACCAGCGATCACCTTTAGATAGCCCGATGAAAGATTGATAAAACTCTCCGAAACTGCCTTGTAATGATACACTCTTTGATAAGGCAAGCCATGACGGTAGGTAAGCAGATTCTCATTCTCCGACAGCAACTCGCCCGTCACCGAGTCGCGTTCACCTTCCACAATGCTCGGATTGAGGTTGTAATACCCAAACTTGAGGTTGGTGAAACCCCATGAGCGCATCAAGCCCGTCTTCAACGAGAAAGCCCTTTCCTCAAACTGGGAATTGGGCACATAGCCGTCGAAACGATTCTTATAGGCATGAGCATGTTTCTCGCTGTAACGGGCATCCCATGTGAAGCCTTTTTGGTTGCCGGCAAGGTTGAATGAGCCTCCAAACAATCCATTGTTAGTCTGATACTCGGCATATACATTACCTTTGATTGTTCCTTCCGGCAGGGTCGGCATCCCTTTGAACACCAACACACCGCCCATAGCGTCGGAACCATACATCAAGCTAGCGGGACCTTTCAATATCTCCACCGAGCCGACTTCATTGCCGTCGATTTCCACACCATGCTCATCGCCCCATTGCTGACCTTCCTGACGGATGCCATCGTTGACCACCACAATACGATTGTAACCCAATCCTCGGATGACAGGTTTCGAAATGCCACTCCCAGTGGTGATTTGTGCAATGCCTGGTTGTTTGGCTATTGCATCTATCAGGTTGGTGGAAGACAATTGATGCAGTTCTTTGGCTTGAAGTATCGAAATGGGCATAGGCGATTCTTTCATCTTCATATCGCCCACGGCACCCGTTACCATCACTTCTTTCAATTCCAAATGCCTGAAAAACATATCGGTAGAGTCAGGCAACCCCTGGGCTGTCATCGGCAATGCACAAGCCAACGACAAGCCTAATAATAATGATTTTTTCATTTTAGTCTTGTTGATAAATGAGTAATGTAGTAAATTGATTCTCTATAATTTACAACAAGACAGGAGGTGCGCGTGAAAGAGAACTGATTTCAAAGACACTTTGCTCTTCAACGGTGAAAGGCTGGACATTTACCTCAATTTCAGGCAAGATAAAAGTCACGGACACTTGGAGCGCGTCTTCATAGACAAGTTGCTGGAACTGACAGAGGAGACAGTCATCCCCCTCCAATTCCGACGTGTGCCGTTCATTCGCCACACCGTTGCAATCCAAAGGACTGGTATGCACGTGAAACGATGCCAACAGTAGCATTGGCAGATAAACCGCCAACAGGAAATACGCTATTTTAACTTTGCATCGTTTCATTTTCTGCACTTTTGGCGGGCAAAAATACACAATTTTCAGACAAGCAAGGAAATCCTCAATGACATCATAGATTTCTTCTTCAGATGAAACAATAAACAATTAAAAACCAAATGATTACAAAAAAAAAAAAAAAAAACAACAAAAAAAAAAACAAAAAAAAAACATCATAGCTATGAAAATCAACAAACTAATTCTATCTATTGCTTTGACAATGATGTTTGTGTCCCTGTACGCACAAAGCACGGTGGGCAAGGATTTTTGGGTGACTTTTCTTCCAAACTATGAGTATGTCAAATACACTAATATGACAAATAATTTAGCACTAATTGTAACCAGCAAATGTCCCTGCTCGGGGATGGTCACCAATCCCAACACCCATTGGTCAACGACCTTTGAAGTCGAACCAGGATCTTCAACAACAGTTCCCATACCCATGGAAGGGAATTATATAAACACCCCCACTGGTCTCCAAGAAATCTCCGATTGCATTCTGAACCATGGTTTGCACGTTGTAACAACAGACTCCGTTTCGTTGTATGCTTCTAATTTTACTAGATACGCAGACGGTTCTTTCGATGCCACTTGTGTTTTGACCACCCAATCGTTAGGAGACACATACATCATTCAGACTTGTAAAGCCATTCAATCAAGTCGTTACGATTTTAACGAGTTCTCCATCATCGCAGTGGAAAACAACACAGTTGTAGACATCAATCTAACTGATAAAGCTTTTGGTCAGGAAGCCAACACACCTTTCTCTGTCACTTTACAGGCTGGACAATGCTACCAAATAATATCCACCTCATGTTATGTGACGGAAAGAGACTTCAGTGGTACGTACATCAAAGCAAGAAATGGCAAACGGATTGCCGTATTTGCCGGCAACAACTGTGCAAACTTGTTTTTTCAAGACGATATTGGAGCTAACCATTTGTATGAGCAAATGTTACCAGTCAGCTCATGGGGCAAATTGTTTATCGTTGGTGGATCCATGGGAAGCAAAGGCGTTGTCCGCATCACGGCTTCGCATGACCATTGCGAGATAAAGCGGAATGGCGTTCCTGTTGACACCATTCAGGCAATGCAAACCTACGAGTATGAAATTACCTCAAGCCCACTTGCCGATTTTTTGGAGACCTCTGAACCAGCACAAGTGTGCCTGTTTATTACACGATTATTCGCAAAAGTCACTACAAACATAGATGTTTATCCTGCCATGGTCCTTATCAGCCCTTTGGAACAAAGAATTAAGGAGGTCACTTTCACCACATTCAATTATGAACTCCCATTCACACCGGAAGGGTGCATAGAAAAACACTATGTAAATATCGTGACTGAAACCCAGTGGGTACAATCCATGACGTTAGATGGCAACGACATCTCCACACAATTCCATTCCGTTCCCTACGACAACCGTTATTCTTACGCAAGAATTCAAATCCAACATGGAACACACACTTTGAGCAATTATGCAGGTGGCATACATGAAGGCGGCTTTATAGCCTATGTATACGGCATGGGGAGTTATACTGCAGCGAATATAGGAGGATGCTATGCCTATTCTGCAGGTTGCCAGGTAATCAACCAGACATCTCAAATTATGGTGGACGAGCAATATTCCACTGGATTTGCCAATGGGTTCTGGTTTTGCGAAGAGGATACCGTCAACTTTTCGTTGTTCACCAATTTTGTAGTTTCACGTGCAGATTGGCGTTTTGGCGACGACGCCTCAGGAACTGGTCCAGAAGTTGCCCACCATTATCCCCGAGTGGGGAACTATAATGTTTCTTGTGATGTTTACACAATGTCATCACAAGGTCAAGACAGTCTGATAAACACCCTCACCACAAAAATCCATATCCAACAGCCCACCGAACAAGACGTGTACAATTCAGACTGCGATTCCCACATTTGGAATGGCGAGATTTACACCGAATCGGGCATTTACACCTACCACGGACATTCCTTGGGAGGTTGCGACAGCATTGTCAATATGTATCTCACACTCCATCCAACTGTGACAATACCGTATGACACCACTTTCTGCAACCAATATGAATGGCACGATTCCATTTACACACTATCTGGCGTTTACACCCATCTTGAAGGCCAAACCAGTTTCGGATGCGACAGCATCGCCCTACTTAACCTGACCATTGAGCAAGCCCCACCGTTCCAGATAGCCGGGTACACCCAAGTGGCTTGCGTCACCGACTTTTGGCCTGGCTCATATTATTATTATGCCATCGACTCAACCGCTCTTGGGTCTGAAGTCATACATTGGACCTGCTCGCGCCCAGATTGGATCATTCTCCCCAAAAGTGATTTCAGTTGCGAACTGATTATCACCACTTTAGGGTCAGGCACTTTGACTGCCACCATTACTTCTGGATGCGAAGCTTCACAAACGATTGTGCTGAATGCGACACCATACGGCATAGACGAAAACCAAAACGACCAAATCACATTGTTCCCCAATCCCGCACAATCATTCATTTCCTTGGAATCGTCTCTATCTCTGCATCAGGTGACTCTATTGAATCTTTTAGGGCAAATCATCAAGGAGCTTAGCTATAGTCCTACCTATCAGACCCGTATCGATGTCGCAGATTTGCCTGAAGGTGCCTATCTCATGCAAATAGAAACCAACTATGGTACAATTGCCAAACTCCTAATGATATCAAGATGAAACTCGCGGGTAAAATATTATTCATTTTTAGTCTCGTCGTCGCAACAATACATCTGATCAGTTGCCAAAAGGGGATCTTAAATGATGACTCCGTCATATTGCTTGGCACCGAAGAATATGTCAAGCCCATCGAGGATATGCTTCCCGACACCTTGCGGACACATTTCATAGCACATTTCGGCGATATGCCACAAGGTTACATCCCACCCTGTATTGAAGGCGAATACCTCATCGAAAAGCAATTCTGCCATTCCAATTTTGTCAATGCAAGCGATGATGACAGTCTATTCCTTCGGATCAGCCAACAGCACAATAGAGTGGCTAATGTTGAATTGCACGAACATGATACGATTCGAATCGACACCGCTTTTGTCATGGGTAGCGGACAAAAATTCACCCTCTATTTAACCGAATCAAAGTCCTTGCATTTCCAAGGAGAGCATACCCTCAGCCGTAGCATTATCATCTCGGGTGAAAAAACTATCGACGGCATTAAGAATGTCAGACTCGGAACCATCGTCCTTGCCTATGACAACAACAATAACCCATATGTCGGTAGTTTCACGCCAGGCTGTTATTTCATTTTCCAAGACAAAGATGGCCTTGCAGAAAATTGCCCATGGTTCGACCCAAATGAAGAAGGAGGTGACCATGAATAAGCTGCTGTTCATCATCTGCTTATTGCTTCAAGGGCTTGTCAGTGTTGTCCAAGCTCAAAGCTATTATGGTATCAAAGGAGGTATAAATATGCCAAGATTGCATTATACGGACAAGAACTTACACAAATTAGGACACGATTTTATGTTAGGGCCTTCAATAGGCGTTTTTTTCGAATATCCCATACAAAACCATATTACCATAGCACCCGAAGCGAACTATCAGCAAAGAGGGGGCGCCACCTCATATCATTATTCACAACAATACAACATTTCCTATCAGCTTGAAGCAAATTACCTCTCCGTCCGTATACCCTGTTTCGGTTATTGGAGCAATTCAAGTGTCATATCCCCATATTGGTTTGTCGGCCCTGATTTCGGCTATGTTCTTTCGGGCCAAATCTCCCTTTCACAACCTGGACTCGATATTCCAGGAAGCCACGTTGCTATCAACAAATCAAATTTGAACCAGCTTTATGTTGGGTGCTTGGGCGGAGTTGGCCTCCGATTCAACATTAGCATTTCTTATATCACTTTTGTACTAAAAACTGATGTCGGTATCAACTGGGGCTTTTCTGATACTTTCTCAAAAGGAGAGCAAGAAGAAACTGCCAATCCTACCAACGTCCACGCCTACAATAATCAAGGGCATCGCTTTTCAAGAGGTTTAGAGGCACATCTTAGTATCGGATTTATTTCGAGGAGATCAGATGATGTCTGCCTTCATTTCAATACTTACAAGCCTAAAAAGATTAAGTTCAACTCTAGGTAAGCCATCTTTCGCCATAAAACACTATCTTTGCACCCCAATCCAACAGGTTAAGGTCCCTGAGCCCTGAGCTTGTCGAAGGGTCGAAGGGCCGATCGGATAATGACAGCGTTTCGACATGCTCAACGACCTGGTTTACTGAACAACTGATAACAGAATGAAATACTATCTCTTACCTCTTGGCTGCCAAATGAACCTCAGCGACACAGAGCGTGTACGCACGGTACTCAACGGCATGGGCTTTGTCCAAACCGAAAACGAAGATGA
Source organism: uncultured Bacteroidia bacterium (assembly GCA_902771635.1). Lineage (GTDB taxonomy): Bacteria > Bacteroidota > Bacteroidia > Bacteroidales > F082 > Limimorpha. The sequence goes on from CACXXW010000039.1 coordinate 27,065, forward strand.
AGCTACTATTCTCGGAATCATCGCCTGCTCAGTGCGCCAGAAAGGCATCGACAAGGTGTATGGCCGCATCGAGAAATGGAACGCCATGAAGAACCGCCAGAATGTCATCACCTTCGTGTCGGGCTGCATCCTGCCCGCCGACCGTCTGCGTTTCCTCAAGCTCTTCGACCTGGTCTTTGCCATGAACGAGTTGCCCAACCTGCCCGAGATGATTCGCCAATATGGCATCGTCACGCCAGCCTCATTGAAATTTGGAGAAGAGATTGAATACCAACCCGTGGTCAAGCCGTTGGCACCGCTGTTCCACAAGGATGACAAAATCAATCCATCAGCTAATATGGATAAGTTTTGGGCCATCACACCGACGCAGACCTCCAGTTTCGAGGCCTTCATCCCGATCCAGAACGGCTGTAACAAGTTCTGCACCTACTGTGCCGTGCCTTACACCCGTGGCCGCGAGGTGTCGCGTCCGTCGGAAGAGATTTTGGCTGAGTTGAAAGACCTTGTTGAAAAAGGCTACAAGAGCATCACCTTGTTGGGACAGAATGTCAACTCCTACGGCCTCGACAAGAAAGGCGAAGAGATTGACTTTGCGGAACTGCTGCGCCGCGTGGGCGAATACGGCAAGGAAAGCGGCAAGGAGTTTTGGGTATATTACACCGCACCGCATCCTCGCGATATGAAGGATGATGTCATCGAAGTGATGGCACAATACGACTGCCTCGGCAAGCAGATCCACATCCCCATCCAGAGCGGCGACGAGAACATGTTGCAACGCATGAACCGCCACCACGACCTGGCCACTTATAGACATATCATCGAAACCATCCGTGAGAAACTGCCAACGGCCACCATCTTCACCGACATCATCGTGGGCTTCACCCATGAGACCGAAGAGGAGTTCGAGAACACGCGCAAGGCCATGGAGGAATTCAAGTACAATATGGCGTTCATAGCGCAGTACAGTGTGCGTCCCGGTGCCGTGGCCTCGGAATGGGATGACGATGTGCCGAAGGAAGTGAAGCGTGAACGTTACCACCGTCTCACCGAAGAGCTGATGAAACACAGCCTCGTTTACAACCAAGGCCTCATCGGGAAGACTGTCAAAATGCTCGTGGAGAGCCATGACCGCAAAAACGGCTACCTCACAGGCCATACAGAAGGTAAGATTGTCATCCGCTTCGCGTCAAGAGACACCAGCCTCATCGGACAAATTGTGAATGTAAAAGTGACTTCGGCTTCCCCGCTGTCGATTGAAGGAGAGTTAAAATAACAGTCGGGCGTTTCGACAGGCTCAACGACCTTAACTCTTTAGGCCCATGAGCCTGTCGAAGGGCCGACCTAAAGAAAACAAACATGAAAACAATCTCCTTCAAAACCCTCGGTTGCCGCGTCAACCTATATGAGACTGATGCTTTGGCTTCGCGCTTCAAAGCGGCAGGCTACGACATTGCCGACAGCGATGCGGACGCTGATGTCTTCGTCGTGAACACCTGCACCGTCACCAACACCAGCGACCAGAAATGCCGTCAGGCTATTCACCAGATTCGACGCAAACACCCTAATGCTTTGATTGCCGTCACAGGCTGCATGGTCAACCACCGCAAAGAAGAGCTACTCCGCTCAGGCATCGCCGACTACGTCATCGACAACGAGCGCAAAGCCGCCCTGTTCGACATCATCGACGAGCATTTCAAGACTGGCCACAGCGACCCTGAGGGCTACGACCGCGACCTGTTCAGCTACCAGCCCGCCTTCGACACCTTCCACACCCGCAGCCTCATCAAGATCCATGATGGCTGCAACAACTTTTGCTCCTATTGCATCATCCCGATGGTAAGAGGACGCTCCACAAGCCGTCCCGCCAAGGACATATATAATAATGTGCGCGAAGTCATCGCCCACGGCTTCAAGGAAGTCGTGCTGACCGGTGTCAACATGGGGCGTTACCAATACGAGAACACGAACTTCGAACAACTCGTGGAAAACATCCTGGAAATCGACGGTGACTTCCGTGTCCGAGTTTCCTCCATCGAGCCCGATCAGTTTAGTGACCGTTTTTTGCAGCTCTTCCAACATGAGAAACTCGCTCCCCACATGCACATCTGTTTGCAAAGCGGCTCCGACGACACCTTGAAACGAATGCACCGCTTCTATACCGTCGCTCAGTTCCGCGACATGTGCCAACGCATCAAGACCTTCCGTCCCGACTTCAACCTCACCACCGACATCATTGTGGGCTTCCCCGGCGAGACAGAACAGACTTTCAAGGAAAGCTGCGACTTTGCGAGAGAAATCGGATTCAGCCACATTCACACTTTCAAATACTCGGTTCGCAATGGCACAAAGGCAGCCACAATGCCTAACCAAGTACCTGAAAGCATCAAGACGGAACGCAGTGAAGTCATGCGAAGAATCTCTTTGGAGAACAAAACCAAGTATTTTAAGATGATGCAAGGCAAGACCCAACGCATGCTTATCGAGCGTATCGACAGCAAAGGCGTGGCACGAGGCTATGGCGAAAATTACATTCCCGTCATCGCTAGCGGAAAAGGCTTGGAAAAGAACACCTTTATTAATATAAGGCTCAATGAAATCATCCACAGTGAAAACGAAGAGAAGATGGCTTTTAACGCATTATAAATCAGATTTATACATTTTTTATTGAAAAAAATTCAAATAATGGGTTGGCATTTCGAAGAAAAGTTGTAATTTTGCAGCCCAAAATAAAAAGAACAAAAAGCATAAAGGAATAAGAGATATGGCAAACCACAAAGATGCAATCAAGAGAATTCGTCAGACTGAGAAGAGACGCTTGCACAACCGTTACTACGCCAAGAACATGCGTAACGAAATCAAGAAATTCAGGGCTTTGACCAGCAAGTCGGAAGCCGAAGGACAACTTTCTAAGTTGTACTCCGTTATCGACAAGGTCGCCAAGCGCGGTATCATCCACAAGAACAAAGCCGCCAACCTGAAGTCGAAGCTGACGAAGTTCACGGCAAAATTGGCATAATTGGAAGTTTTATTCATACATGTTGGTGCCTCTTCTACT
>CACXXW010000040.1 GCA_902771635.1 uncultured Bacteroidia bacterium
AGGAGGTTGTTGCGGATATGACCCAAATGCAAAGGTTTGTTCGTGTTGGGCGAGGAATACTCGATGACCACGTTCTTGCCCGAGACGGGTTTGCGGCCAAACTCACGGTTTTCGTGGTTAGCCTTGAAGAAATCCATCCAGAACTTATCGGAAATCAGCAGGTTGAGGAAGCCTTTCACCACATTAAACTTGGCGATCATGTCCGACTCCTTGATCATCTCGGCACCCATCTCGTTAGCCAACTGCTCGGGATTGCGGCTCGCCAGCTTTACGAAGGGAAACACCACGATGGTCATATCGCCCTCAAACTCGGGGCGTGTCTTCTGGAAATTCACCTGCTGCACAGGCGGTTCTTGTCCGTATAAAGTTTTGAATGACTTTATGAAAAGTTGTCTTAATACTTCTTCTAACATAATGACATGGATTTTTCTGATTGCAAAATTACAAAACTTCAAGGAAAACCCTTCGAATTTTCTAAAATTCATTAGCGCAAACTGTTTTTTTATATTTTTGCATGTGTATAGACAAACAAATTGCCAATGCTGAAAACGAAATTAGAATCAAACCGAGCGAAGCATGAAGAAATTTATAAAAACCATAATGGCCACGGCCCTTTTGCCTATGATGACAATAGGCTGCAAGGCCTATTCCTACGAAGAAAGCGGAGCACGGAATATTGAGCCTCAACACCAAGTGGTAACCATGCCTATTGTGGACGACGTGAAACTGCTCTCAGATTTAGAAAATGGTGATTCCACAATCGTGGTCCTCGAATCCGAGAAACAAGTTAATCATGGCACAAGGGAAACAGGGCTAGTAATTAGACCAGAAATAGGCTTGGGTCTTTATTCATGGCCTAAGCGTTTTTTTGATTGGGGAGGGTATCTGCAAGAGATGTATCATCAAAATAATATGTGGTGGGAACCGCTACATCACTCATTTTTCCACATTAGCGTGAACGCTGGATACCAGTTCACACCTCATATCTATTTAGGAGGAGGGGGAGAATCTATTATAGGATTATTGAAACCACATTACCATAGTTTTCCTGGAATATACGGCCGTGATGTGGCAGTATCTTTATATGGTAATTTCAGATGGTACTGGTTTGATGGAGACAGCTCACCTTTTCTTGAGCTGAATACAGGAATACTGTCAGCGGTCGATATTTATCATCCTGATTTTAATAAAAAGACAGGTTTGATATTAACTCCATCTTTTGGCTGGGACATCAAAAACTGTGATATAATAATAAGCTGTTTAATAAGAAATTCATTTGTATATGATAATCATAGTATGAGTTTTATGGAAGAACCTAGGGGGAGTTGGCTATGGGACGGAGGCTTACGTTTAACTGTTGGCTATAATTTCATGATCAAAAACAAGAAGAAAACTAAAGAAAAAGAATAAGAATAAGAAAATGAAAAGGTTAATTATAATTCTCTTCCTAGCGATTGTTATACTATCCGCGTTAGGCTCATGCGCAAAAAAAGCATCCAATATGGTAGTAGGACATTGGGAATTGGATGAAATCGTGAATTGTCCCAGTGATTATTCCGAAAGTGATTATTATGGTATATTTAAGCAAGGAACAGTATGGGAATTTGACCCAGATGGAACAATTCGATTTGTGATTAAAGATAAAGTGTACAAAGGGTCATCATACTGGGGCCCCTATTCCTATAGCTCCGTATTTGAAATATCTGGTTTTGAAGGTCCAGATGTTCAAATAAATTATTTCCTCAATCAACTTGGATTATACGGATTTATTTGGGATATGGAGGATGACTGGATGCTAATGGATGTGGGTATGTATAACACACATGCTCATTTCAGGATTTATTTTGTGCGCACGAACTAAACCATTTATGAAAGCCATAGAGAAACACATTCTATACAAGGGCCAACAATTTCTGTCACAGGTGACACATGGTTCGTGCTCGACCATCATTATACTGATGGTGAGACTATTCATTTAGAAAACGCCACCTTTGGATTGTATGGTGCAGCAGATGACGGTGGTCATCAACAATTGGTTAGTGGAGGTGAAAGAGAACGGTTGAGAATCGGGCAAGCTGGATTAATCGGGACAGATTACAGCTATGTATACTTCCATATGATAGGATTCTTATAGATGAATATGGTTACAGCGACTTCGCTTTCTGACGGTTATATTCTCAATAATGCGGATATAATATTCTCGCCAACAAAAATCTATATAAATGGAACAGTTATTACTTCTTATGACACGCACCATTTAAACCTGAATACGAACATGTGCCTTTTTGCCGATGATGCAGAGGGCTGGGACGTGGTGCAAAACCAAACAGCAACTTTAGGCACGGTCACTTTTACGGATGCAAATGGCAATATCACCGCCCATTATATCCCCACGCTTGATGAAAACGGAACACCCTGCTTCTATAATTCCGTATCTGGTGCTTATATTTACCATAGTGGAAGTGGCACGCCAATATTCCATCCTGGAAACTCAGAAAAATGACCTAATGTGATTTCGTGCAAGAAGGCGTAACAGATTTTTTTGATTCTACATACAAAGAACAAAAAAACTTTCTTATCTTTGCAGTCCGATGAGATACCAAAACAAGCCATCGGAAAAGATTATCACCACGGAATCAATTGGTTCCACAAAAATGAATTTCCTACTTTTTCATATTGACGGTCACATTGTCGACCGTCTTTTTTTTGCCAATATCAACAAACTAAATCGATAAGCCTATGTCAATTTCACTGCTGAAGAAATCTGCCATGTCCTCGACATTGCCGAAGACTTCGAGAAAAACCCGCACCAGAACCTGCTGAACGGGCGCATTATCGCCTCACTGTTCTTCGAGCCCTCCACCCGTACGCGTCTAAGCTTCGAGACCGCCATCCAACTCCTGGGCGGCAACGTCATCGGCTTCAGCAGCACCGCTGGAACGAGCATCCAGAAAGGCGAATCCCTCGCCGACACCATCACCATGGTGGCCAGCTACGCCGACCTCATCGTCATGCGAAACCCCATCGAAGGCTCGGCCCGCTTCGCTTCCGAGGTGTCGAAGGTGCCGGTCATCAACGCAGGCGACGGTGCCAACCAGCACCCCACCCAGTGCATGCTCGACCTCTACAGCATCCGCAAGACACAAGGCACGCTTGAAAACCTAGAGATCACCCTTGTCGGCGACCTGAAATACGGCCGCACCGTCCACAGCCTCGTGGAGGCCATGTGCAACTTCAACGCGAAGTTCAACCTCGTCTCACCCGTCGAGCTGAAGCTGCCGAGCGTGGTGAAGCAACACATCAAGGACCGCAACCTCGAATACCACCAGTACACCGAGCTGGAGGACGCCATCCCCCACTCCGACATCATCTACATGACCCGCATCCAGCGCGAGACTCGAAGCCCAACTGTCGTGTGCTGCACCCGCTGCCGCGTGTCAACGAGATTCACGTCGACGTCGACGCCAACCCGAAGGCCTACTATTTCCAGCAGGCACAAAACGGCGTGTATGCCCGTCAAGCCCTCATCGCTTCAATTTTAGGATTAAAATGATTAGTATTTGCTTCGCAAAGAAATCTGTCAAAAATCAATATAAAATCAATCAAGAATCAAAAACAATGATAGCAAGAATCGAAATCAGATTTTAGAAGATTTTGAGATATATTTTTGAACGATTTCTACACGAAGTGTATCCCACAATAATAAAACAACTAACAATCAACAGACATGGAAAAGAAAAAAGAACTGACCGTGAGCGCCATTGAGAATGGCACCGTCATCGACCATATCCCCGCCGACAAAGTGTTCCAAGTCGTCAAGATCTTAGGCTTGGAGAAAGTCAGCACCCCCGTGTATTTCGGCACCAACGTGGAGAGCAAGAAATACGGCACAAAGGGCTTCATCAAGGTCTCCAACAAGTACTTCGAGCCTGAAGACGTGAACAAGATCGCCCTTGTCGCCCCCACCGCCTCCATCATTGAGATCAAGGACTTCGAGGTCATCAGGAAGCAAACCGTGACCATCCCTGATCGCATCGAGCACATCGTGAAGTGCTTCAACCCCAACTGCGTCACCAACAAGGAGCACGACGTGCCTACCAAGTTCACCGTCATCAAGGACGCGCAGGGCAACATCAAGCTGCACTGCCACTATTGCGAGAAGAACACCACACAGGACAAACTTGAATTCATCTGATGCACTGCCACTATTGCGAGAAGAACACCACACAGGACAAACTTGAATTCATCTGATTATGAGGAAGACCGGGATCATCATAGTTATTATCATAGGTCTCATCCTGCTTTGGGGCTGGTCCATCTACAACGGATTGGTCAAAAAGCAGGAAGCCGTGGCAGCGACCTGGAGTCAGGTAGAGAATGTCTATCAGCGGCGTGCCGAATTGGTGCCCAACCTCGTTGCCGTGGTCAAGAACTACGCTGAATACGAGCAGGAGACTTTGACTGCCGTCACCGAGGCTAGAGCCAAGGCTGCTGCTTCGACAGTCGACATGGAGCATTTCGATGAAACCGACTTCACCCATTTTGAGTCGGTGCAGAAGGAATTGGGCAATTCGTTGAACCGTCTCATCGTCTCCATTGAGAACTATCCCGACTTGAAGGCCAGCGAGAACTATCTCAACTTGCAGGCCCAATTGGCCGGATGCGAAAACCGTATCCAGACCGAGCGGCAGCGCTTCAACGAAGCCACCAAAGCCTATAATCAAAGCATCCGAAAATTCCCGAATATGCTAATAGCCAAACTCCTCGGCTTTGAGAACCGGCCTTATTTCGAGGCTGATGAAGGGGCTGAAAGGGTGCCGGAGACGTTCTAAATACTTTGTTTACATAAAACAGAATCGGGCGAAATCCTAATGGGTTTCGCCCGAATTTTTTTCCAAAAATATTGCCTGAATTTGAAGCACCTTCTTTCATTCAATTGCACCCAACCCAAAATAGCCTTGCCCATATTGTTGAATACAATCAACCGTCTTAAAAGCGCACCAGATTAGGGTCCAGCATAAATGGTATCACCCCCATATAGTTCACGCCGTCTTCATCAGTCCAGGGACGGGCATTGCCGTCTAATACGACAACCTTACGGAACGAATCGCGGGTATTGCGCAACGAAAAAGATTCCTGTTCCCTTTTTTCAGCGGTATCAACGTGGAGTGCAGATTGGACATAAATCTTCTCCGAACCTTTATTTAACACCCACATCCACACGATAGCCTCGACGAATCAATTCGTTGTAAATCATATTCTCCATCAGGTGTGAGCGTTCCAGCTGGCGAAAATTGAGGCATTCATTTTAACTTTAGTCGAGTTTACGACTGTTTTTAAAGTAAAACGATGCAAAGATTAACACATTTTTTACATAAATGCAAGTGTTTTTAATACTCTCTTAGACTTTTTATCCATTCGTTCACCCGTTTGGCCAAAATTTGTTCACCCGTTTGGCCAAATACCGTTCGCCCAAATAGGTCGCACCTTAACCCGATTCAAGTTTTGCGAACCCGCTTTCGAAACGGTTTTTGAATCTGAAATTTCGTTATCGGCGATAAAATCGATGATTTGTCGCCGATTTTCTTCATTTCGATTTCGATTTTCCGTTTTTAAAGTCGTTTTACCAGGCTCCTCTTCGTTCATCGAAGCTGTCAGCTCAAAGGCCGAGTCTCATCTATTTTTTCCTTTTCCTGTATTTTTGATTCCTGTCATTGGGCTTTTCTGGAATAGTCATTTCCAAAACGCCCATATCCACAAGAGTTTGAATGTGCCTTTTGCGATTGATAGACTGATTGGACAGTCCCAATCTGGCCAATATCTCTTGTGCCGTCCTCGGAACGGAACAGTAATTCACGACATCCCTTTGTGCCTTTGTCAATGCAGATTTCCGAATTTTTTCTTGGTTACTTTCTTGGTTACCTTCTTGGTTACTTTCTTGGTTACTTTCTTGGACACTTTCTTGGTTCGTTTCTTGGATACCTTCTTGGTTATTCGCTTTTGGCTCTCTCTTGATGATAATCACAAATTCATGGATTCTTTCCTCATTCTTGAACGTCACCTCAAGGCCTTCTTCCAAGGCTCTCAGAATGCCACTTCCTGCGCCAGTATAGGGCAAAAGGTAGTTGGCGTTGGTGAACAGGAACTGGTTGCGTGGCATAGAGGTCCCTTTAACAATGTCGTCCACCGTCAGGCCGTTGGGCAACTCTCCTGGGCTATGAATCTCCACTCTGTTATCAAAGATGAAAATACGGATGGGAGCCTTCCAATTGAGCGAACGGTGTACCAACGCATTGACCACAAACTCGACGAGCGCGGCATACGAAATCTCTAACTTGCCTTGCGAATTGAACTCTTTTTCGACTTGTACATTGCGCAGGTTACGGGTGAAAAACGCCATGATAGTCTCATACTGGTGCAACAGATGACCTTCCATGTCGGCGTCTTTCACCTTGTCGCGGAATATGGTGCCACCAACAGAATTGCCCACATAGCTGATGCACTTGGCAGTGTAGGTTGGCAGCCACCGTTGTGGGTATTTTCCAAATAGCAGCATGGCGGCCACCGTAAGCTTTCCATCGGGACGGATAAAGCGCAGGTTTCGCATCAAACCTTCCATGCTGACACCACCTGCAACAAAATGGGTCATTTGCTCCAAGGTGTAGTCGCGCAGGTTCTGCTCGTTGACGCCTTTCTGGGCCATCACCACAGCAAAACGATTCAGTAGGAAGGTCTTTAGGCATTGTTCATCGAGGTCACTAATAGAGGCATTGGCCACAGCAGCCTCATCGGGTGCAAAGTTGCCACATTGACTCATCATCTCGGCCAGTTCAGCATTGTCGAACACCCTCCGTTTGTCGGCTCCATTCTTTACCCACACAATACCTTTGTTATCATGATACGGTTTATTGAGACCTTCTTTGATGGTAGCCATCACCAAGTGTCCACCTTCCACGGCTATCGTCTCTATGTCGAGCAATATGCTAGGGATAACATTCTCTGAAGCGATGTTGCCCAACAAGTTGGTGGTCTCCTGCACCTCTTGATATGAAAGAGCGTTGATTACACCCATTTTGTCGTTAATGCCTATCACAAGCTGTCCGCCATGCGTGTTGCTGAAAGCTACCATTTCGCAGCCCACATCGTAAGCATCAATGATGCGTTCCTTGAACTGTACCTTGGTCACTTCGCCATGGTCTCGTAGTTTCAATACTTCTTGCTCTGTCATACAATTCGGATTTCTATTTCAGCCCACAAAGTTACAACTTTTATACAAACCAGTTATTTTGCGGATTAAGTAGATGAGCATATTTAGTTTACACAAAAGGCAAGAGGATTTGGCGGTCAGCGGTCAGCCAGCAGTCAGCCCTGGTGCTACCAAGCTGATAGCTGACGGCTGATAGCTTACAGCTAAGTTAATTTCAAACGATTACTTACTCCCAATAATTTTTCCGTATCTCTGCACCAAATTCCCACCCATGCAAGCCATTCACTTCTTTATCCTATACTTCCTGCTTTTATACTCTCCCTCCACTTCAAGGACGCCTTCGTCCACAGTCCGATGACTTTCGAAATGGTTTTTGCGTCCGAAATCCCGTTATCGGCGATAAAATCGACGATTTGTCGCCGATTTTCTTCATTTCGATTTCGATTTTTGGGTTTTATGGTCGTTTTATCAGATTCCTCTTCATTCATCGAAGCTATCAGTTCGAAATTTACCCGAAATACTTTTCCGTTGGCTAAAAGCTCATTTGTTTTTCTATCCTTTTTCTTTATTATTGATTTTTTTCTTTATTTTTGCCCCTGCCATACTGTTTTAATCCAAAAAATGAGCAAAATAGACAAAACGGAACTCATCGCCAAGCTCCAGCAGCTCGAAGGCCTCACCGATGAGGAGAAGAGCAACCTGATAGGCTTGCTGCGGCAGCACAAGAAATATGGGCTCGTGTGGGAGGACAAGCCCGAGGACGTGGAAGAACGCCTGCGCGAGGAGTTGCCTGTATTGAAAGAAGTGAGAGAGCGGGCACTGATTAGCGACCAGCCCGACGCACCCAACCATATCCTCATTGAAGGTGACAACCTCGAAGCACTCACCGCCCTCAGCTACACTCACGAAGGCAAGATTGATGTCATCTATATCGATCCGCCATATAATAGAGGCGAAAACGATTTTAAGTATAATGATGACTACATTGAAAAAGACAATCCTTTTAGACATTCTATGTGGCTGTCTTTCATGAGAAAAAGGTTGAAGATTGCAAAACAATTGTTAAGTCAAAAAGGTGTATTGATTGCTCATATAGATGAGCATGAATTTGATGCTTTTCATATGTTGCTTGAGACGGAAATCTTTGGCCCATCACAGAATCTTGGTTTAATCGTATGGAACAAGATGAATCCCAAAGGAGACGCTCAATCAACAGCAACAATGCATGAATATATTCTTCTATTTTGCAAGAATCGTGAAGCATTTGCATTAAATGAAGAGAATATGTTGCGAGATAAAGCAAATGCAGAGCAAATAATTGCAAAAGGCAAATCGTTAATTGGAAAGATTGGAAAAAAAGACGTCCCCGATGAACTAAAGCAATTGTTGAAATCATACAAATATCCTAAATCTGTAATAAAACAATTGGAAATAGATTATGATTATGATGTTGTATGTCAGGAATTCCAATCGTGGCTAAATAAAACAGGATTTTCTAAAGGCGAAAAAGCTTATAAATACCTAGATAGACAAGGGGATGTCTTCCGTACAGTATCTATGGCATGGCCCAACAAGGAAAAGGCCCCTGATGATTATTGGGTGCCACTAATACATCCAGTTTCTAGAGAAGAATGTCCACTTCCGTCAAGAGGTTGGCGAAATCCAACTTCTACGATGAAGAAACTTCTTGGCGATAATCCTGTTGTGTTCTATAGTGGGTTAGCCATTAAAGGCGAAATTGCCTTTTCAACAAAGAGTAATGGACAGAATAATATTCCTGAACGAGTTTATTATCTTAAAGACAATATGACGGAAAATGTTCCTTCAATTTATAATGATGGTTCTAGCGATGACCAATTGTTATCCGATATTGGTGTTGATTTTCCATACCCAAAGACGTTATCTGTTGCTAAATATTTGCTAAAGAACATTTATAGAAAAAACAACCTTGTCATTTTAGATTTTTTTGCTGGCAGTGGAACGGCCCTCCATGCGTCAATGCAACTTAACAATGAGGATGGAGGTCACCGACAATGTATCCTTGTTACTAATAATGAGAATGGCATCTGTGAACAAGTTACATACAAACGTAACCGTTGTGTCATTCAAGGCTACACCACCCAAAAAGGCCAAGCAGTGGAAGGCTTGCACAACAACAACCTGCGCTACTATCGAACAGAGTTCATTCCCCGCGAGCGTACCCAACGTAATATGCGTGCTTTGGTCAACGCGGCTACTGATTTGCTTTGCGTCAAGGAAGACCTTTATCAGGAGTTGCCAGTTGATAGTTTGCAGTTGTCAGTTAAGCTTACACCGAAGCATGTACGATTGTTTTGCGACGGCACGAAGAGCATGATGGTCATCTACGACGAGCGGGCAATCCCATACATCGTGAATTGGCTCAATAACGATGCCAACTCTCAACTCTCAACTCTAAACTCTAAACTAAAAATCTACGTCTTTGCGCCTGGACCATACGCGTGGGACGATGACTTTGCGCCAGTAATCGACCGCGTGGAGCTTTGCGCTCTGCCCGAGGCCATTTATCAGGCTTATAAGAATGTGCTGCCTCCCAAAAAGCAACAAAACATCGAGATTGAAACCACCGAGGAAGGAGGTGAGCAATGATTGAACTGAAAAACTACCAACGCACTGCCGTACACGAACTAAAACAGCGCATGGTGCGCCTGCTCAATTTGGGCGGAAAACGACAGAAAATCGTTTTCAAGGCCCCAACTGGCTCAGGCAAGACGGTGATGACTTCTGCCATGATGGACGAACTGACCCGCGAGTTGAAGGTGAGCGGTGAATGCCGCTTTACCCGCGTGGCTTGGGTGTGGATAGCCCCCAACAAACTGCATCAGCAGAGCTACCTCTCGATGCGCAACTTCTTCAGCGAGACACGCTCGTTGCGTCCGGTGATGTTTGATGAATGTGAACATTCGGAAGGCCTAAAAGACGGCGAGGTGTTGTTTCTCAACTGGGAAAGCATCAACAAGGACAACGCCGTCATCATTCGTGACAACGAGCAAAACCGCACTCTTTACGAGTTGTTGCGCCGCACCCGCATCGAACACGGCATCCCCGTTGTGGTCATTATCGACGAGGAGCACATGTTTGGCGGTAGAAACGCAGTGAAAAGCGAGAAAGTGTTGGCCAACATCAATCCTGACATCGAGTTGCGCATCAGCGCGACACCTATCACTGGCGGTTGTGATACCGTGGTTGTGCAACGCAGCGAAGTAGTCGATGAGGAAATGATCAAGAAAGGTGTGCAACTCAACCCCAACCTCAAAAGCGAGCGCGAGCAATCGTCGCTCACCGTGAACCAACGCCTGCTGCAAAAGGCATTGAACAAGCGCGACGAGTTGGCCGCCATTATGAAAGAATATGGCATCAATCCCTTGCTGCTCATTCAATTGCCCAACGATACCAGCGAGAGCCTGAGCCGCGAAGAAAGCACCATTGCCGACGAAGTGAAGCAATACCTTGCAATCCCCGGAATCGACATCACCGAAGCCAATGGTGGCCTTGCCTTATGGCTCTCCAAAGAGAAAAGTCCCAATCTGGCCACCATCAGCAACAATGACGACCTCACTAAAGTGCTACTCTTTAAACAGGCCATCGCCTTGGGTTGGGACTGTCCACGAGCCGCCGTGTTGCTCATTTTCCGCGAGCTGAAGAGCATGACCTTCACTACTCAGACCGTGGGACGCATTTTGAGGATGCCCCAGCAGCATTTCTATACCGACGACAGGCTCAACTATGGTTATGTCTATACCAACCTCAGTGCCGACATCATCAGTGTGGTGGGAGACGACATGAGCTACATCAGCAGCGTTTACGCCAATCGTCGCGAAGGGCTGAGCAACATCTCCCTGCGGAGTGTGTATATGGACCGCCACGAGCAGCGCAACCGTTTGGGCAGCGGCTTTAAGAAGGCTTTGTTTGAGGTGTTGGAGGAGAAACTCAACCTGCCTCAACTGCGCCTGTTCGACTTTGAAGATGACGACACCGCAGGTGGAGTGCAATTAGGTATGTTTGAGGCCGATGTCACGCTCAACCGTGAGAAAGCTCGCAAAAGTGGCATCCAACTCGATGTGGCCCGTATCTTCATCGAAATTCCCAAAGACACCCAACTGACGGGTGACAACGGCATTGTGGAAGTGGTCAGCAAAGCACGTATGGCACGCAATGCAGCCGAACTCGATGCGTTATTGACCTTGTTCTGTCGCAGTCATGTAGGAAGTTTCGCCAAATTTGACAGCACTCCTGTGTTGCGCGGTGCCTTATTGGAGATGATGGAGAGCTATTTCGGCATCTTCGAGACCGAAGCTCCCAAGGTGATTCTTTATCATGGCAACCGCTCTTTCATGGAAGACCTGATCAAGAGTGCTTTGCTGCGTTATGGCAACACACTGAAAGCCAATCCTACCGCTCCACGAGAATACACCGTGCAGCAGTTTGAGATTCCCGCCACAAGGATTTATAACTCGATGGTGGTTTACAGCACATACGGTGAATTATTCAACCACGCTTTGCAGCCCTATTTTGAGCGCAACGATGTTTCGCAACCCGAACACGCTTTTGCCCGCTGGATTGACAAGCAGACCGAGTGGGTGGACTGGTGGTACAAGAATGGTGACGACGGCAAGCAGCATTTTGCGGTGTCCTATACCGCAAGTGATGGTCGCAAGCGATGCTTCTATGTCGACTTCATCATCCGGTTGAAGAGCGAAACCATCTGCCTGTTCGATACCAAAACACCCGGTAGTGACGAGGATGTGGTTGAAAAGCACAATGCACTTCAGGCGTATGTTGACGAATACAATGCCAAAGGGGTGAATATGGTCGGTGGTGTGTTGATGGCCGATGGAGAGAACTGGTATTATCCAGGAGGAAAAATAGATACAGATAAAACCACCGCAGGGTGGACATTATTGGAATTGAAAAACTTATAGTATTATGCTTGCACGTATAGAATTTGAGAATTACCGTATTTTCAAGAAAAGACAAGTACTTGACATCAAACCGATAACCATTCTTTTTGGTAAAAACAACGTCGGTAAGAGTGCGGTTTTGAAATTACCGTCATTGATTGCGTCTATCAACAGCTCTGAAACTCCCGAGAGTTTCTATACCAACTATAGGGAAGTGAAAATATGTGAAGCCTATCGGGATTTGATATGTGGTAGAGCTGCCAATGCTCTGTATATTAAATCAATATCTGACAATAATGAAACAGAAATATTGTTTCATGTAGATATTGACAAACCAGTTTTTGATAAATATGAACGGCAGGTCAAAGACACAAATGCACATACTAAACTTGATTACATAGGTCCTTTTAGAGTAGAACCAAAACTAGACTTACGCATAGAGTCGCAAGCTCCCAAACGCTCCGGCTATAATGGAATAAATACATACCAAGTCTTGTTACGTGATTCGAAAACACCTTCTCGTCCTGTATGTGACAAAGTGTCGAGATGGTATCAAGAAAACTTTGAAGGATGGTCTGTTGAAATCAATGAAAAACAAGATCCCATTTACCATATTGAAATGAAAAACAATGGTTTCTTCACACCAATACAAGATTGTGGAACGGGTATTATCCAGTCATTGCCTATTGTCATCCGTGCGTGTCAAAAAGCAGAAACACCTACACTTGTTATTTTGGAAGAGCCCGAGTCTCATCTAAACCCTGCTGCTCATGCGGAACTATGCCAATTGATAGTGGATTCTACTAAAGACGATGATAACAAAAGGTATTTAATTGAAACTCATTCACATACTTTTATATTAAGGTTGCAAAGAATGCTTGCAGAGGGGAGTTTGAAAAAAAATGATGTTGCAATATATTACGTTGAGTTTGATTCGCAAGAGAAGAGCAGTAATTTGGTAAAACTTGAAATTCAGGAAAATGGAAGTATTCCACAATGGCCGGAAGGGATGTTTGAGGAGGTGATGGAAGAAATACTTGCAATAAATAACCAGAGAATTCGTGACAGAAAATGAATATATCTATTGACAAGGACATTTTGTTAGCCTATGGTGCTCCACAGGCTAATGGTGAAGACTTCAATGAACTTCTGGGATTAGTGCCGTATCAATGTAGCATTTCAACCGCAGAAGTCATTGATTCATTATCTTTAGCAAAACTAAACCATTTGGACAAGATTCGTTTTTTGAGTCTTCTTGACAAATGTAATAATCAACCTTATGTTTCTCGAAGAAGTGACTGCAAAGTGACTTTAAATGGAGAAGGAGAATTAACGGATAAGATTTTTGGTTTATCAGAGATTTGTGAATATGTGTCATTTGGAGCCCGAATAGTATTAGAGGATGCAACCAATGATGGATATTTTATAAAAGCAGTAGAGCGTTGCTTTGAGAGCGAAATCGACTTCTTTAAGTTGGTTTCGAAAGGTGCAATAGTAATCGATAATGCTGGAGGGTCAGGGTCTAAACGTAGAATTAGCGAGTTTATCGAAGACCATCATGGTAAACCAAAATTTTTGCGATGTTTCGTGATAGTTGATGCTGATTGTCGATATCAGGGAGATATAGAGTATGAGAATTACAAAAAGCAACAGAATGAAGCGGATTATTTTCAGTCAGTAGGCGTCAGTTATTATGTTTTAAAGAAACGAGCCCAGGAGAACTATTTACCAGATGAAGTTTTTGACTCTTGTCGTGATAAATTTGGTAGCGAATGGGTTAGTGCATACCTAAGTCTAAGACCAGACCAGAAAGACTATTTTTATATTGCAGAAGGTTTCAGTAAAGATATTCCGAAAGTGAACAAAGAGAACAATGATTTGAAATTCGAAAATCTTCCGCAAGGTGTAAGAGATCTATTTAGTGATGTTTCTCCAGGAAATTATCAGCATCTTATTCACGGTCCGAATTTACATGGAAGTTTCAAATCAGAGTTTCCCAAATTCTTTAATGATCCGCATGTGTGTAAAACAACACTTCAAAACCGAGTAAACCATCCTCAATCAGCAGATCCAGATGAATTAATGCATATAGTTGAAGAAATCAGACAATTGTTATAATATGGCACAGAGACTATCAATCCGGACTAGTAATAGAACATTAACCAGTTTATTACAATATATCAAACAGGGAAGTATTCAAGTTCCCAAATTCCAACGTGGGTTTATTTGGGAGAGAGATAATGTAAAGAAGCTATTTGACAGCATTAACAAGGGATATCCTGTCGGAACCATATTTTTGTGGAAGCCTGAAGACAAGTCCGATGGAGTAAAGGAATCCAAGTTAGGGGCATACACGATCCCAAGTAATGGCCAACAAGAGTATTATGTTCTTGATGGATACCAACGTTTGTCCACTCTATTTAATTGTTTAATTAACCAAGAGACAAGTGACTTGGCGTTTGAGTTAAATGATTGGAATAAATACTTCAACCTCTATTATGATGCAAATTTAAACGAGTTTCTATACATTAGCAAGAAACCAGAATATTACCAATTCCCTTTGCAAGTGATGTTAGTGGCGAGCGATTTTAGAAAATACTCCCGAGAACATCTTGAGAAGGAATGTAGCGATGAAAAAGAACTTGAAAGGATTTTGAATAACGCCGATAGTTTTTGCAGTCGGTTACTCGATTATACTATCACTTGCACGGAAATAGAAAACGCCAATATCAGTCAAGCGGCAGACATTTTTTCCAGAATTAATAAAGAAGGAACAAAAGTGTCCATCGACTGGATGATTCATGCACTTTCTTATGATAAAGCGAGCGGATTCAATTTAGCTGATACAACCGATGAACTATTGGAATCGCTCCAGCAATATCATTTTGAAGATATTAGTAGGAATACCATTTTCCGTTGTTTTCAAAGCTCGTTTGACGATAAAATTTATTTCGACCAAAATAAGATTGAAAAATTAGCCCGTCAGGATAACTTTAGAGATGTGATTGTTAACCAATCTGTTCCCGCAATAAAAAACGCAGTCCGGTTTTTGTTTGAAGATTTACACGTGCTTGACCGCAAATTGCTACCATACAATATTCAATTAGTCTTTTGCATGGAGTTTTTCCGTCGGCTGGAGTCACCTTCTGAAGAACAGAAACAATGGCTAAAGCACTGGTTTTGGAAAACGACATACACCAATTTCTTCACTAATGGTTCTCTTGCCAATCAGCGTGATGAATACAAAAGATTCATCAAGTATCTTGACACGGGCAACGATTCATCTGACAGCTTATCAGATTCAATGTTTCGTACAGCTTCCCCTTTCCCAAAAGAATTAAACATGAGAGGAGTTAGGTCTTGTGCATTAGCCTTATATGTTATTAATCAAATATTTGAGAAATGTTCTGACCTTTTGAATGCACCAGTATTCCGTCAAACCTCAATTATGCCATACAATCCAATCCACGCTCCACAGTGTACATTGTTTACTGATTTTGAGTTAAAAGCATATAATCGATTGAGTTCCCAAAGTGAGTGGATATATTCTACTAATCAATCTTTATTTGCAATAGAATACAATAGAGAGCACGATGAGAGATTATTGTCAGCCTCTTTCTTTGAATTAAGCGATTTATGCAATTTGGAAAAAAGAGGCTCAAAAATGAAGGATGCTGAACAAAAATTCATTGAAAATTTAGGATGCACTATCGATGAATAATAGTAATATAGATGGATACTCACCAGCTGAAAAACTAAGAACGATATGAAAAAAGGACTTGACCGCTGTTTCCTGCACTACGGCATACGCCAGGAAGACATAAACATCATCGAGGACATGTGCCACGATGCCGACATCGATGCCGAATGGATGAAAGAAAATATCCTGAAACTCTACAATGATGCGAGAAATGAAGAAAGCATCGATGAAAAGAAGCTTCGCAAGATTTTGAATAACGCCTTAAAGAAAATCGTATGAAGATTACGCATATATACGCCGAGAACTACAAGACCTATCGCCGTCTTGACCTTGACCTGACCGCCGAAGAAGACCGTCCTATCATCTTAATTGGTGGTGGCAACGGTTGTGGCAAGACCACATTGTTTGATGCCATCTATAGCGCATTGTATGGCCTTGAAGTGAAGACTGCACATCAATTTGAAGAGCTGTTCAATGCCGGAGTAAAACTTGAACAAGGCATGGAAAACCGAAGCATCGTTCTTGAAATATCGTTTAGCGGCATGGTACTTGGTCAAGAAACTCCCTATCGCCTGAAACGCGAATACAAACTGATTGACGGCAAAGTGCGTTGGATGGTGGAACTCAATATGAACGGCAACCGATACAGCTATGGCATAGCTTCCTCAGCTGCCCAACGCACAGCCAACGAAGAGGTGGTGAACAAAATCATTGCGGCCAATCTTCCTTCGGAACTAAGCAACTATTTCCTTTTTGATGCCATGAAAACCAGCGAGCTGGTCAAAGAGGAACAAATCAACCGCCTCATTATGAAAAACATCAACTCGGTGATGGGTTTCAATAAATACAACCAGTTGCACGAGGCAGCGGTTCTCTTGTTGAACGAAAAGAAAGCCGCTAAATTGGAAAATGAGAAACAGCGGCAAGAGTATGAGAAATTAGTTCATCAAAAGCAAGGTCGTGAAGCCGAGCTGAAGCAACTGCGCGAAGACTACGACCAGGCTTTGGACTACAGTGAAGAACGTCGTGAGCAATACAATCAGTTGAAACAGGGCCGCAATGCCGACGAGATGACTCGCGACCGAATCAAAAAGCAAAAAGAGAGTATCAGCAAAGTAGAGAAAAAAGCCACTGATTATCGCGAAAATGTTGATAAAGTGGTCAAAGACCTTGAACTAAATGTTCTGTTTCCTGCATTGGCTGACCGCATTCGTCCTGAAGTGGAAATCATCGTCAACGAGCGCCACCGTTTGGCACAAGAACGTGGCGAGGAAGTGTCCGATGAACAATTGGCAAGGTTAACACGCGACATATTGAGTTATCTTGCCGAGCAGTACAAAGCACTGGGAACTGTCAAAGTCGATGATGTGGTTCGCCATGTCCAGATGGGGCGCAAACATGGTGAGGCATTGGCCGACAAACATCCTTATTTGAGCGATTCCAACGTGGAAGTGTTGGAGAAACTTATCAAGGATGCTTACGTTAATCAGTTCCTTTCTTTGGACAATGAAAGAGAAGCCATTGACATGGATTTGGCCGAGTTGCCTCGCAAACGCGAACAGCTTTTGTCACTTGAAAAAGAACTTAGCGGCTTGGACTACAATCTCATCACATTGTATGAAGACAATGAAAAACGATTGAAAGACTTGAAAGCCAAGATCGACGAAGCCGATAAAGACATCAAGAAACTGACGGAAGAAATAGCCACTTTCGACTACGATATCCCGCAAATCCCTGACCCACAGTTCGACATGCTTTGCAAACTGCCTGGATTCTTTAAGGCTGTTTCTGCCAAATTGCTGGCTTCCAAGCGGAAGAGCATAGAGCAAATGATGAAGGAACAACTGAACCTAAACCTTGTGGTTTATGCCGGTGTCATCGGTCGCGTTGATTTGTCGAGTGATGGAAATGAAGAGATGAGTTTCAAGATGTATCATCAAAACGGCAACGAGATTTACCTCAGCCAACTCAATGCCGGTGCCAAGCAAACCGTCATGCAAGTGTTGCTGAAAGTCCTGTATGAGTTAGGCGATTATAACCCACCCGTGATGATTGACACGGTTATGGGCGTGCTTGACAAGGAAAGCCGCGAAGTAATTCTTGAGCATTATTTCCCAGATTTGGCGCATCAAACCATTTTGCTGAGCACTGATACTGAAATTACCACAGAGCACGACCTAAAGAAGATTGCGGCTCATGTGGCGAAAACCTACACCTTGCACCGCGACAAGGAGGCCCAGTGTACCACTGTTTCTAACGACTATTTTGGAATCACCATCAAAGACTGAAAGCCATGAAAGTAGATAATTTGGTTATCAATAATACAATCAAGTCATTCGAAGGAATGAATGAAATGACAGCCGATGTCAAGCAGGCACTTGAGCAACGTATTAATTTGAGAGAATATCCTGGCGATCGTCCTGTGGTGATTTCACAGAGCGTTGTGATGAGGATGTGCTTGCTTGCTGGACTTGCCGACAAAACTCCAAGAACATCCGAAGAGGTATCAAATATCTCAGTGCAGTTGACCAGTAGCCCATATTCGAGCACATTTTTCACAAAACAAAACATTGGGCAATTGGTTGAAGCTTTGATGAAAATGCGTTATCATGATGTGGATGCTGATTGGAAAACACCCGCAGTAGTAAGCCGAGTAATAGCTCATGAGATACTTCGAGGCCGTGACTTGTTGATGAAAGAAGGTGGAATTGATGATTGGCTGCGTTTCAGTCCGTTAAAAGGCGGTGGTGGCGTGAACGACATTCCAGTGTTGAACTTGTGTATAGGTAATTATGGCGACGGGATGCCTGCCAATCTCGACATCAACAGCCGTGCCATCGCCAACACCCAAATTCTTGTGGCTGGTACCACGGGTAGCGGCAAGAGCAACCTACTGGCCGTGTTGTTACATGAAATGCGTACGGCATCTTCAGACACTCATTATCCCGTCAACTTCCTTTTGTTTGACTACAAAGGAGAGTTTTCCGATCCAAACAACGCACTTTGGCTTTCGCTGTTCGATACCGACAGCTCGGCCATCCTCAACCCGATGGAGATACCTTTGCCCTTTACACCATTCAAGGATTTCAGCGACCGACCTGTCAACGAGCTGAATCTTTATTCTACCACTATGGCCACAGCATTATTATCAATCGCTTCAGGGGCAAAGATTAGTGCCAATATGGATAATCGATTGAGTACTGCCATTGTGAACGCATACAAGGCTAACCACATGAAGCCTATTACCTTCAAGATGATTTTCGACCACTACAATCGTTTATTGCCTGAAAAGAAGCAAGGTGACATGGATAGTGTGAAGTCGGTGTTAAATCAGTTGGTCAACAACAACATATTTGCCGATGAAGATAAGATTGATTTGTTGCACACATGTAACATCATCAATCTTGGAAGGTTTGAAAAGGATGGAATCATAGCCAAGGCCATTGTTTATTTTGTTATCTCAAAACTGAATAATATTTACGAGCAATTGCCAGTTCAAGCGATGAATGACGAACGCGTGGAGATACGTCATTTCACTATTATTGACGAAGCCCACTATATGCTTAGTTTTGAGAATAAGCCTTTGCAAAACCTGATTGCCGTAGGCCGCAATAAGGGAATGAGCATTATCTTGGCCACTCAGAATATGGCAGACTTCAAGGTTCGCAGTATCGACTTCTATGCCAATGCTCAGTATCCACTCATCATGCGGCAGCAGCAACAAAGCGACGGCGTTTTGCGCGACTTGTTCGGCGTTAGTGGCAGTCAACTGCAAGACCTAAAGCAAGCCATCACCAATCTGCAAAAGGGCGAGCTGATTACACGTGACAATAGTTTGGCTGAATTGGGCTTGGGTGCCAGTTGGAAGAAGATCAAGGTAACGCATTTGATTTGACATCATGAAAACTGAGGAATTGAAAAAAGCACATGAAGCCATTGAAATGCTCAAAAAGTTGGATTTGCCTATTGGTGAAGAGCAACGGAGCACTTTGATGGAGCTTGAAAAAGCCTATCTTGAAAAAGAGGTACTGCCATCTGCAATTGAAGCTATACGTCCGATGTTTGTCGACCTAAAAACCTCATTTCAAGTGACACTCAAGTATTCTGAAAAGGACGGGCTGCTGTTGGAAGGTGTTGAAGCTCAAAAAGAGGCGGCCAAAGAAGCCATCCTTGGGAATGACACGGATGAAGGCCGCTATTTGGGTGTTGACCCTGAGAGCGGTGAAAAGGTGTATGTGAAAGTTACTTCCTATGGTTTGTTGGCTCAACTTGGTGACTCAACCCACGAAAAAAAGCCAAAATATGTTCGATTGAAACGGGGGACCAGCCTCGACGATGTGACTTTGAGCGATGTGCTAACTCTGTTTAAGTTTCCACGTAATTTGGGTTTCTTTGAAGGCTTTGATGTCTTGGTCGGCATTGGTCCTTACGGTCCATACGTCAAACATAATGAAAAATATTACAATTTGAGTCGAGAGGATGACCCAGATACGATAGAATACGACCGAGCTGTAGAGATTATTCTAACAAAGCGTGAATTAGGCATCGGTGCTGTCATCTTGGAGTTTGAGCAAGACCCCAACATTCGGGTTATCAATGGAAGATTTGGCCCTTACATCAAATATAAAAAGAACAATTACAAGGTTCCCCGTCAAATGACACCTTCCTTATTGTCCTATGAGGATTGTCTGGCAATAATAAAAGACCCAGCCAATGCAGCCCAGAAATGGGTGCCAAGAAACAAGCAAGAATAAAACACTAAAGTCATGGATAAAGACAAACTAAAAAAAGCCTACGAAGCCGTCGAAATGCTGAGGGCGTTAGATTTGCCAGTCAGTAAGGAACAGTTGGACACAATATATAACTTGGAAGAGAACTATCTCAAAGAGGATGTGATTCCTTTTATTAAAGGCGAGTTAAATCCATTGGTAAAAGATATGATGGGAAAATTCTATTTGGAGGTCTCGTATTCAAAGAATGATGGGTTAAATGTTCATTATTTAAACGATTTCAAGACTCAAGAGAATAGCAGAGGAAGGAGAAAAGCAACAGAAACAACACATAAACCTGAAAAACATATAACCAAGGAGGTTCAATATGATGCTTTGAAAAGTGTACTAGGCACAAAAAAGAAACAAGCGACATCACTAAAAGTATATAGGGAGGACAATAGTGCTATTGAAGAAGCCTCATCAGCGTTGACCCTTTGTGAAACTATAAAGGAAATTGGTGCAGAAAAAGTATATAACTTGTTTATTCCTTTGGATGGCATGTATCTGGTTATGAAAACCAAGAATTCGGATGTTCGTAGCGATTTACATTATATAGGCGATGGCTATTATGTCAATACACATAGCAATACGATATCAAAGAAGCGCCATCTTGAACGAATTTTCCGTGATTTGAAATTAAGTTGGAAAGTCGAAATAGTCTGAATTTCTAGTTAAGGAAATGGCGGATTCTTGTCCGCGATGCCGGCAATGGGCGCAGGCATTGTCGTTCCATGAGAGTTTAAGGTGTGGCAGCCAAAGTTCCGAAGGGACGACCCTACCCCACCCCGATATGCAATGTCGGGTTTTCATATTGAGATGGGCGGATTCCTGTATGCCGCAGCCATAGATGCCCGCCCTTCCCCCTTTTAAGGGGGTGCCCGAAGGGCGGGGGATTAAAGGGAGGGCATGACATGGCTGCCACCAATCTGAATGACTCATCAACCAGAAGTTGGTGGTGCACATTGAAGCCAAATGCAACAAGAAACCTACCTTTTCTTCCCAAACAACCACGCAAAAAGCCCAGGCGTAGAAAAAGCCTCATCCCAACACACATGACCCAATTCCGGATAAGTGACCAGAATGGCCTCTTTGCTTCCGACTTCTTTCAATACATTATACATCTGTATGCTCCGCGAAGGCATGACCACCTCATCGAGCAAACCATGAAAGATATAAACGGGCACATCTTTCATAGCCTCGGCGTATGCCGGGTCTCCCCCACCGCAGATGGCAATAGCTGCCGCAAATCTCTCCGGCCAACGCTGCAAGGCATCCCAAGTGCCAAAGCCGCCCATCGAAATGCCACAAATACAAACTTGCGTCGAATCCACGGCACCAGCATCAACTAAGCTGTCAAGCACAGCCATCACGCCAAGCAGCTCTGCCGTGGGCATGCTGTCCATCGTGTGCTCTGCCAAACTCCAATCGGTATTCACCCATCGCCTGTCATTTGGGCATTGCGACGCCATCAACAAAAAAGGATAACGGCTTGTCACGGTGTCGTCAAGGAAATACTTGATGCAATGCTTCAATTGCATACAATTATCATTGCCGCGTTCGCCCGCGCCATGCAGGAAGATGACCAAGGGCAAGGCTTCAGTCATCGTATCGGCTTTCTCTGAGCGATAGAGTCGATATGGAAGCGTGTCATTACCTTCGATGTGACGACAGGCCTCAAACAGGTTTGTATCGAGCAATTGACTTTCGTTTTCTTGAGCCAACAAAAGAGGGGCGACCATCAACGCTAGCAGTAAAAAGAGGACATGTTTCATTGCATTACAGATGCTTATATTTACGAAATCGACCGCCTATGTTACTCCATGTTCGACCTTCCATAGATTCCATTCGCACTTGCCTCAGCAAGGAATGACATGGAAGGTCGGGCATACGGAC
>CACXXW010000041.1 GCA_902771635.1 uncultured Bacteroidia bacterium
GCCGTGGCGGGCATGGTGCAGTTTGTGAACGGCAAGCCCAACAAGGCGGGCTACCGACATTTCAACATCAAGACGGTGGAAGGCCCCGACGATTACGCTTCAATGAAAGAGGTGGTGCGTCGTCGCTATTCAAGGCTGATTGAGGAAAACAAGCCTTTGCCCAACCTTATCATCACCGATGGTGGCAAGGGTCAGATGGAGGTAGTGCGTCAGGTGATTCAGGATGAATTGCATGTCGACATTCCCATTGCGGGTTTGGCCAAGGATGACCGTCACCGCACGAATGAATTGCTGTTCGGCTTCCCGTCGCGCGTGGTGGGCTTGAAACCTAATTCAGAGGTGTTCCGTCTGTTGGCGCATATCCAAGATGAGGTGCACCGTTTTGCTATTACCTTCCACCGCAAGAAGTTCGAGAAGGGCTTTATGCATTCCGAGTTGGCCGACATCAAGGGGATAGGGAAGAAGACGGCAGAGAAGTTGCTTTTGGAACTGAAATCCGTGAAAGGTATCAAGGAGGCTTCGTTGGAGCGCCTCACCGAGATTGTTGGCTCCGCCAAGGCGGGCATTGTTTATTCCCATTTTCATTCTTAATATTTCTGCCGCTTTGCGTCATTGCGAGGAGGTACGACGAAGCAATCCAGAGGTGATGCTTGTTTATCTGGATTGCTTCGTTCCTCGCAATGACTGTCGTGCAGAAACAAAAAAAGCCAGCATAACGCTGGCTTTTTGGTTCACCTTTCTTCAACTGCTTACTGCAGCTTGAAGAACACAGGGATTTGGTAGGACACACGCACGGCCTTACCACGCTGCTTGCCGGGTTTCCACTTCGGTAAAGACTTGATAACGCGCATAGCCTCTTCATCGCAGCCGCCGCCGATACCACGGAGCAGCTTCACGTTGGAGATGGAGCCATCGGGTTCGACAACGAAGCCAACGAACACACGGCCTTGGATACCAGTCTCACGGGCAATCTGAGGATACTTGATGTTTTTGGCAACATACTCCATCAGTTTTCCTTCACCGCCAGGGAAGGCAGGCATCTCTTCCACAATCTGGAAAATCTCCTGCTCCACAACTTCTTCTTCAACAACTTCAGGAGCAACGTACTCTTCAATGACTTCGTTCTGCTCCACTTCGGCGTTGATGTTGAGGTCTTCAGTCTCTACGTCGTCATCCACGATTTCGAGCTGTGTGGTTTGTTGGGGCTGTTCCACAGGCTGTGGCTTTTGCTCCTCTTGCTTGGTGATTTCCACCATTTCCTCATCCAATACGACCTCACGATTGAGAAGACTCTCGTCAATCTCGCGCTTGTCGTAGCTCTTGTGCTCGAAAGCCAACCAAGCGATGAGCAAGCTGATGATCATACCTATCTGCATGAACATCAATTTCTTGTTCTCAAGATTAGCTTTAGGTGATTTTTTTTCTTCCATGGTTGTTATGTTTTTAAATTCTACTTTCCAATTGACGTTGCGAAAGTAGTAATTATTTGCTTATAAAACGCAAGAGAAATGAATTTTATTTTTTCCTGCGAAAAAAAAGATAAAAAACAAGCACGCCAAGCGCTGTTCCGATGGTGTCAGCAATCAAGTCGCGCCAATCACCAGAGCGTCGGAGCAGCGTAATCGTTTCCTGCATGATTTCGGTCAGTCCGCCGTAGGCAATGCTGATGATGACGGTGAGGAGGATGGCTCTTTTTTTGTAGGCTAATCCATTGGAAACAAATTGCTTGCGGTATCCCCAAAGACAAGCATAGGCGAATCCTGCGTACATTAGGATATGGGCTACTTTGTCGAGACCAATGGCAGGTTTGACGCGGGGAAACAAAGAACCCGGGAGTCCGGTAAGAATCAGGATGATGATTCCGCACAGGATTCCCGGGATGCTATTTCTGGTCAGTCGTTCCAATGATTAACCGATCTTTGCTTCGTAAGCAGCGGCATCAAGGAGGCCGTCGAGTTCAGCGACGTCGTTCACTTTGATCTTGATGATCCAAGCTTCGCCGTAGGGGTCGCTGTTGACGAGCTTTGCATTTTCCTCATCAGCGAGGGCTTCGTTGACTTCGAGGATTTCACCAGCCACGGGCATGAGCAGCTCGGCAGTGGTCTTCACGGCTTCGATGGCGCCGAATTCTTCTTGGGCGTCAAGGGTCTCGCCGACGATGTCGGGGTCAACATCCACGAAGGTGATGTCGCCAAGTTCATGTTGTGCGTAATCGGTGATGCCGACGTAGGCTTCTTCGCCTTCGAGGCGGATCCATTCGTCGTCGTTGGTGTACTTCAGATTTGCTGGAATATTCATTTTTATTGTGCTAGGCTGAGCCTGAGGGTGATACCGCCGTAGGTGGTGGAGTTCCTGAAGGTGTTGGCCACCTCGGGAATCGAGAGGTCATACTTGAAGAAGGCTTGTGCTGACAAGCGTTGGCTGAAGTTATAGTCGGCAGTGAGATAGAAGTTGATCTTGTTCTGGCCGGCCGACACTTGGTTGTTGTTCTCATCGATACGGCGCAGGATGGTGATGTCTCTCTTGAAGCCGATGTCGAGTTTCAACACGAGGTCGTTCTTGATGGTCTTGCCTCCGCCTCCAATGGGGGTGACGTTGAACGAGAGGTCTTTGATGCGGTAACCGCCTCCGACCACAATTTCGCGCCCGTTCACCTCAGTGAGTTGGTTGTTGGCGAAGCTCAGTGTCAGCGTTCTCGACTTCTTGAATTGGAGGTTGAAGGTCATGGAGTTTTGCAAGCCGAGGTCTACACCAACCAACGGGGTGAATTGCTCATTCAGGACAATCTGGGAGATGTCGTACTTGGGTATGATAATGTCGGAATTCTCGAAGGTTTGTACGGTGTTGTTTTCGTTGTAATAAACATTGGTGGCCCAAGAGTTGATGGCATAGTTCGACTTGTAGCCGTGCGAGATGCTGACGGTCTTGAAGAGCTTGCTGATGGACGGTATGTTGGTCAGGCCGTTGTAGGTGAAGTTCCAGTTGGGCAACGGGATGCGAGGGAAGGGGTTGAGTGAAATCTTCTCAGCATCTTGACCTGTATAGGCGGCAATGAAGGAGTAGAGCAACACGTCCATTGAGCTAGAACCATAGCCTTTCGGGAAATAGTCGCCCGCGATGCTGTCGAAGGTGTATTCATTCACGTTCTCAATCCATTGCGGGTTGTTGCGGGCGATGCGTTCGGCGATGACCTTCCGGTTCTCCATCAAGTTGTCGAACAGACGCGACGCAGTAGAGTCGGAGCTGACAAAAGCGGTACCGGCCATGAAGTAACTCATGCTGAAGTTGCCATTGTTGGTCGGGGTGAAGATGTCGAAGTTGCTAGTGTCCCAATTGTAGCGGAAATAATGCTGCAAGTTCTCGGCATAGCTTCTGTTACCGGTGAAGTCAATCTTTATGCCAGGCAATGGCTCGGTATTGACACGATAGTTCATGGTTTCCGTCTTGCGGCGGATGTATGGCTCACTGAGGATGGAGTCGGTGGTAAGCCACCAATTGGCAAGGTTGGTCGGGTCGGTGCTGTTGAGCACAGCCTTCTCGTAGATGTTGGCATCGCTGCCGAAATTGCTACCGAGTACGAATCCGACACCAGGCGACCAACCTGCGGTGTTCATACCGAGATACTCGGTCTTGGGCATGAAACCAGGCAGCGACTGTCCGTTAGTGGTCGAATAAGTACCCGACACTTTTTTGACAAGGGTGAGTATGCGCAGCGAGTTGTCGAGCACGATTTTGCCGTAGTTTGTCTTGGCTGTTATCTTGGTGGAATCGGCAGGTTGGGCTCCTTCATCCTTCCCCTTGTCGTCTTTATTCTTCGAGTCCTTTTCTTTTTTGTCTTTTTCACCGTCTTTCCCTTTACCCCTTTGGTCTTTTTCGTTTCTGCCGTCATTGCGCCGCTGAGGTGTGTTCACCTGTTTCAAGTAAGGCACCTTGTTGTAAAGCTTGGTGAAGTCGAGGGTCGCGTTGCCTTGTATGTTGCTGGTGTTGTCGATGGTGTTGCCCAAGCGGTGCTGTATGGATTTTGCAGATGCGGTCCAGTTGTAGGTGCCTTGATAGCTGGCACTGGCGGTAATCCAGTTGAAAATCGGGATTTTGTTGATGGGCAAGGTGTAGCTTGCGTTGAAGTTTTGCGTATAGCGCGACACGGAACCAAGGTTTCTTAGTTCATTCTTGATGGTGTCTTGCACTTTCTGCCATTTCTCAGGGTCGGCGTTACGGTCCACATAGCCTGCGGGTTCGTAGATGTAGGCTTGGGCTTGTGCCGAATAGTCGAAGGTGAGAGCCTTGGTGAGGTCGTAACGCAATTGATAGTTACGTGTCCAATCCCATTGTTTCGAATAGGTCGGGATGATGTTGATGATGCCGCCGCTCTTGTTGCGCATCTCTCGCTCCGAATAGTAGCGGTACATCTCGGTGTTGAAGACAATGCTCTTCGGTGCGTAGAAGAAGTTGATGTCCTTGATGATTTGCAAGGCGGGACTCGAAGCCCACTTGGCTTTGGCGAAGGGTTCAACAGGCTTGGGGTTTCCAGCATAGTTGTAACCCAAACCGCCCCTGTATGACTTTACAAGGTAGGACTTTATGTCTGTGTTCTCCTGGAAAGTCTCATTGTAAGCGAAGGAGAGGTTGAAGTTCTCGATGTCGTAGATGTGCACCTTGGGCATGTTGCCACGACCACCTTTAAAGCCTTGATTGGGGTCTCTTGAGTTTTCTTTCTCTTTTTTACCCTTGTCTCCTTCATCATCGTTGCGTTTCTTGTTGACGCGCTCCTTCCTGACGTTCATGAAGTTGATGTTCTTCTGACGGGTGTAGTCATGGATGGTGGAGGTGAACTCGGTTCGTTCTTCATCGCTGTTCATGGCAGCAAGGGCATCTTTCAGCTTGATGTCGGGGTCGTAGGGGTTATAAAGCGGTGTGATCTTGTTTTGTCCATAGTCGATGTGCATCGGGATCTTGAGGCCAGTGTTTTCGAGGAACTTGCCCAATTCGAGGTCTGTTGCCACGTTGAAGGTGGAATGGGCTTCGAAGGTGTTGTTGGTGATACGGCTGTCCAAGGCACCGAAGCCTGCCGAGCTATAGGAGCCGTTGACGCTCACACGACCCAAGTCGGCAAGAGTGGCCTCAATGCGTCCCGTGGCCGCAATGCCACCGTTGCTGTTCAAATCGGTGAGGCGCAATTCGTTGACCCACACCACGGCACTCTTGGGTTGGCCGTCATCGGCATCGGCAAGGTTTTGCCGCTTCGGGTTGCGGATACCAATCATCATGGCTTCCACGTCGCTGATGCTCGGGTTACCGATGACCTTGATGGTATGGTAGTAGTCTTTGTTGTCAACCGTGCCTTTCTTGGTCTTTTCGGAGTAGATGTAGTTGAGGCGGACATTGCTGTTGGGCTGGTTCATGGCCTCGTTGCGCCGTTGTTTCACCTCAACGAAATCTTCTAGTCTGATGTCCAAGTTATTGATTTCAGGCCAAATGGCTTCATCGTTGGTGTAAGGTGTACCCCATGGTGTCACCTTTAGTGGCACTTCGTATTCGTAGTAGTTTTCGGTGAAGTCGGTACCGATACGCATGAATACGGTGAGGTCTTGGTCATCGAGTGGCATGTCTTCGTGGGCGGCTTCGGCGTGGACAAACATCTTCAAGTATTTGTATTGTCGCAGGTCGAAGTCAGCAGTCTTGTAAATGGCACGACCGTCGCCGTCCACGAGGTTTTGGACGGTGATTTGCAGCGACTGCTCGTTGATACGAGTGGTCTGCGTCATACCGATGACACGCTCTTGTTGGATGCCGGGTGGGATGACATAAGGCACGGGCTGGCGGCGGCTGTTCTCATCGACGCTGACGGCCGAGATGTCGAATGTGGTCTCGTTGGTGATGTCGTTGGGCTCGTATTCGCCAGGGGCTTGGATGCTCTGCGAATAGGTGCGCCATTCGCCTTTCACGAGGTCGAGGGTGGCGAAACGCAACACGATGGGACGCTGGAAGTCGGTAAGGAACATACGCATGAAGCGGATGCTGGAGTAGTCGTCGATGCGGCCGATGACCCTGTCAGGCTGCCTGATAGGGATGCGGAATTGGTACCATGTGACACCGCCAATCTGTCCGTTGGGCAACGAGACACCACCAGATTGGAAGATGTCTGCGATATGGTTTTGGCCGACAACCATCTTGGCAGGATTGAGGTCGATTTCGTATTGGTAATAACGCTCCGACTCGCTCAAGGTGTTGTCGCCGTTGATGTCTTCGGCATTGGGCAAGGTGGAGTTGCTGCTCATATAACCTTCGGTCTGCTGGATGTCGGCGGGCGAGTTTCCGTCAGGACCATTGAAGCTCTTGTAACGCGCCAAGATGCTTTTGTGGACTTCATCATCGGGCGTGTCCCAGTCGTTGGAACGGAAATAGTGGTAGTTGTCGCCCGAAGGGTCGTCATAGGCTTTTGTATAGGCCGCCGAGCCTTCGCCAAAACGTTCCTTCAGAACGTTCAGGTAAGTGTTTTCGAAGAAGCTCCGTTCATCAAGGTCCTGCAAACCGTCGTAACCCACATCTTGGTATTGACGGGCTTCCGAGGAGTTGTTGAAAGTGCCGACAAGGTCTTGCAAGGTGGGTACACGACCCCAAATGGTGGTGTCGACATTCTCTACCGTCGATGTGGCGGGCAGGCCGTTTTCGTAGAACTTGCGGCCATCGCGGAGGATGTCTTCCGAGACATCGCCCAAGTTGATGTAAAGCTTACCTGGATTGTCGGCAAATTCCTCGTCGGCAAAGGGATCCATCAGCCAAAACTCGATATATTCGATATTGGTCGCTTCAAAGTCGGTCGACTCCATCTTGCGCATAATGCCGCCCCAACGGCTCTTCGGGTCTTTCAGCGAGCCGTCTTCAGCGATACCGGCAGAGTAGGGGGTCGGGTCAATATCGTAGTTGTATGGACCGCGCTCTTCGGGGTAATAGGCCAAGTTGAGCACCGAGATGTTGGTCTGTGTGCCGGTTTCAATGTCCTTGTTGGGGAAGAGCTCGGTCTCAAGCACTTGACGGACGGAGTTTTTCGACAGCTCTTCGTTGTCGACATTGGCAGGACGGTAACTATAGTTGCGGTCGTAGAAGACCGAGTTGTCGATGACATACCACGACAGCAAGGCGCGGTTCTTGCCATAGTTGAGGCCGGTGTTGGCTGCCGCCTCAGGGAAGAGGTCGTTTTGGTTTTGCGGTGTGCTGGCTAAATTCCACAAAGTGGGCAGACGCAAGTCGATGGTTGACTTGGCACCCTCGAAATCGTCGATGTAGGAGGTGCCAGGCTCGCTGGCCGACTTGGACAGGCCTGGGATGAATCGGGCAAACTCACCGTCCACGTTGATGCGCGAAGGAGCCTTGGTGCTGATGCCAGGCAAGGCATTGATGAAGCTTGTCAGCCAACGCGCCTCGGTGTGATAGCTGAGGTCGGCACCGTAGATGGTGTTGGCGATGGCTTCCTCGCCGTAGTTGATCTTCTGTGTGTACGATTTCTCGCCGAGATAGAGTATGGTGGCTCCGGCATGGAAGTCTTGGCTGAACTCATGCTCGACGCGGGAGCCTAGGAATGTTTTTCGAATGGCACTGAAGCCCGAGTTCGACTCCAACGAGATGTTAATGGGTGTGCCCGAGTTGAGGATGCCTTCGTTCAGGATGGTGACACGACCTAAAGTGTAGTCGACAGTATAGTCAACGTTTTCAACGAGTTGCACACCGCCGGCCGTAACGTTCACAGAGCCTTGGGCCACGTTCATCGCGTTGAGGCTGATCTCGCTACCCGACTGGGATGAGTAATAGCCTTTCAGGGAGAATTTGTTCTTCTCCGAATATTGCTCGGCAGAGGTCTTGGTCATCGTATAGAGCGAGTCGAAGGCGTATTTGTTGGCCAAGTTGGGCTCATCGGGGAAGACTTTCTCGTGGATGTGCTTGCCGAACGGCTCCAGCACAGGAAAATAGATGCGGCCATTCGAAGCGTTGATGGTACCACCTTGCGTCGCAGCATTGTTCAAGAAGTCGAACACACCATCACCGCCCGCGATGGGGTTGTTTTGCGTGGTCAGGTTGTCCAAGCCCATCAGGTTCAGCAGCGAGACGCCTTTCACCGAGCCTTCAGTGAAGTAACCGTATGGGGTGCTGTTGGAGTTGCCGTTGTAGAAGATGTTCAACATAAAGTCTTGCGACCCCACCTGATAGGCTCTGATGTTGTAGACGTTCTTCATCATCAGGTTCCAGATGGGCATCTTCGTGTTCACCGTGGTGCCTTTCAGCAGCTTGGTCACCAACACCTTAGGCGTGTTGATGCCTTGGTCGGAGAATTCACCGACTTGGTAGACCTCATCGGAACCCACGATGGTGTATTGGTAGGCAACGGCCAGGGTCTGGTTGGCGTTGAGGTTGACGTTCAAGGAGATGAAACCCAACTTCGAGTTGAGCGAGTATTCGGTGTTGCTCAAGCGACGGGCGTTTTCCACTTTCTCAAAGTCGCGCCCAGAAACCATATAGCCCGACCTGCCGATGCGCATGGGGTCATTACTCATGTAGTTGGTCACCGTGCTGATGCCGCGGATTTGCGTGGTGTCCATACGGGAGACCAAGTTGTTAGCGCCGTTGCGTGGATAGGTCTTGCTGTTGGTTGGGATGACTTCCGGGTTGTAGATCCAGTTGTCTTTGCCTTCGCCCAAGTCGTTCAATGCAAGGATATTACGTGTGTTCTGCGTCGAAGTGTTGGTGTTGGTGATCCAGACTTCAATCTTGGTGATGTTGATGCTTGAAGTAACCGTAGGTAGCGTTGAGAGGGCGGTCTCATATTGGTCGCGGAAATATTGGCTGAGGAAGAAGTGGCGGTTTTCTTCGTAGTCCAAACAGCTGAGTTCAAACTCGTTAGTCTGGGCGCCGCCTTGCACAGTGATGTTTTGCGACTCGCTCTCTTGGTAGGAGACGATGGATGAAATGGTGGTCTTGCCGAACTTCAGTTTGCTCTTCACACCGAACAGTTGTTGCGTACCCGTGATGAGGGTGCTGTTGAGCGGGAAGCTGACGTTACCGGCTTCCAAGAGCTGGATGATTTCGTCTTCCTTGCCTTGGTATTTCAGGGCGAGCTTATCCTGGAAATTGAAGGTCGCCTTGGTGTTCTTGTTGATGTTGAAGTTGATCTTGTCACCAATTTTGGCCATCACGTTGAGCTGGATGTCCTGCTCGAAGACAAAGTCGTTGTGGCGTTTGCGGCGTTCGGTCATCGAGGGGTCGTCGCGGAAGCTGTGCTTGAAGCCGAAGGTGAGGTCGACGGAGCCTTGGGGACGGATGTCGATGGTGTTGCTGCCGAAGATGGTCTCGAAGGCCTTGCCGCCGATGAACATCGGTGGGATGATGGAACTGCCGTTGGTGGTCGAACGCGCGTTCTGGCTGCGGCGTTCCTTCCAGTATTCTTGTATGCCTTGCCGATTCTTATACTCGAAATATTCGCTTTGCGTGAGGGTGGTGGGGGTGTCGTAGTAGAACTGGCCGATGCGGCGTTTGAAGGTGTATTGTCCAGTCAGGGGGTCATAGATGATTTCGGTTTCGAAGTTGCTGGGGTCGTTGAGGTAGAACGGCGACTTGTTGTTGAGGTCCAGCAAGGGGTTGCCCGTGTTGACCGGGATGGGATAGATCATCTTGTTCGTGTCGGGCTCGACAGTGTAAGGGTTGGGGTAGAAAATGTCATATACACCAGCTGAAGCTGTTCGGGCAAAGAATAGCGCAAACAACAAGGGAAGCAGGATGGGAAGGATATGTCGTTTCATATGATTTGACTCAGAATGCGGGGCCTTCGACAGGCTCAGGCACCCTTCACTTCTGAAAAAGCAAAGGTCCCTGAGCTTGTCGAAGGGCCGTTTATATATGTTGGTTTTTATCATTTACCAGATTGATTTACAAAACTTTAAGTGCTTCTTTAATCAGCGTTTCGACATTGGCGTCGGGCATTTGTTTCAGCAGGCGGTCGAGGGCCTTGTCGACGGCGGCTTTGCCGAAGCCCAATATTGTCAATGCTGATAACGCTTCAGACTTGATTGTATTGTCTGCCACAGCGAATATTTCGGTCGGGAAGTCGTTTTTCTTCAGTTTGTCTTTCAGGTCGATGACGATGCGTTGGGCAGTCTTGGCGCCGATGCCTTTCACGGCTTGTATGGTTTTCACGTCGTCGTTGGCGATGGCGTTGCTCAACTCGTTGACAGTCAGTGAGCTGAGGATAAGCCTGGCCGTGTTGCAGCCTACGCCCGACACGGAGATGAGCAGTTCGAAGAGGTCGCGTTCCTTGGCGGTGAAGAAGCCAAAGAGGTTGTGTGCATCTTCAAGGATTTGCTCATGGACGTAGAGGCGCACCTCTTCCTTCTCGCCGATGGCGGTGAAAGTGTTGAGCGTGATGTTGATGCAATAGCCGATGCCTTGGTTGTCCAAGACAACGTAGGTGGGCGATTTTTCGGCTATTTTGCCAGTGATATAGGCGTACATTTAGGCGCAGTTTGGATTAAACTGCAAAAATAGGAAAAAAAGGGATAGGGGAAACAAATCTAACATAAATCTTTCGTAATAAGTAAATGTTCCTATTCCTCTTTCCCACCGATATACTTGAAGCCCCAATTGGTCATCTCCATCAGTTCGGGCACTGTCTCGCCGCCCAACCTGATGCCATGTTTCACCGTCATCTTTGATGAAAACACGCCATAGCCGCCGTCGATGAGCGACAAATCGTTGTCACCCAAAGGAACCCCGTTTGAAGGATCGTTGAGGTAGATGTATTGCTGCAAGTCCTCGCCGCCTGCGTCGATGGTGACTTCGATGGGATAATCTGTAAGCAACCGGCGCACGCCTGAAACCGTGTCGCCACCGACAAACTCTTTCAAATGCGCGTAAAACTCTTCGGGGCGATAGTGAAACATATAGCACTCGTTCATCATCTGATAGGTCAAATTGCTCTCATAATAATAACCTTTGTCCCAGATCATGGTGCGCGGTACCGAGTCGGCATCGGGTGTCCTTTGCTCCAAATAGGTGAAGGCGATGGTCACATGGTAGATGCCTGCATTGGGTGCAGGACGGAACAGGAAAAACTGACTCGTTCCGAAATACTCTTTCGAAAAATTCATTCCCAAGCTTTGCACGTCAAAGTGGTTGTTGCCCACCATCTTGGTCTCGGAGACCAATGTGCGGTCGGGAAGGACGACGCTCAAACGATAGCTATAGTTCTTTTCGTTTCCGTTCATGCCCAATTTCTCTGTCGTGTAATACAGCTTTTGGTCAGGTGCATAAAAGATGCCTTGCTCCTTGTTGTGGATGGTGATGGTGTCGAACACGATCTCGCGTATGGAGTCGCCGTTGCAATACTCAATCATGCGGACATCCAGCTTGCCCGGATAGTTGCTCGAGTCGGGGTTGGCGGCTACCTGATAGGCATCGCCCCGCACATAAAAAGTGCGGTTGATCTTGATGAAATTGGTGTCGGCATTGGAGTCGAGGAGGCCATAGACAATGGGTTTTTCCTCGTATTCTGCATAGAGGTCGATGTCGGTCGAGCAGGCGAAAAAAAGTGCAGCGAGTGGCAAGCAAAGGATGATGTGAAGTCTTTTCATGGCGCTTTTGTGGTCAAATCACGCTGCAATAATACAAATAAATCCGTTTCAAACAAAATTTTTCTGCTTTAATTGAATTTTTTTGTTTGTTTACCGAAGTTCACCCCCGTTCCGGCGGATTTGCAATCCCCGTCATCACTCCTTCACCACCTTCCTCACGTATTTCCGCCCCTCCTCGTCGGTGACGGCGACGAAATAGATGCCTGCGGGCAGCGCCGTCATGTCAATTTGGAGCTCTTTGCCTTTGCCCTGCACACAGAGCATCTTTTGCCCGAGCATGTTGACCACTTCGGCCTGCCGCAGGTCCTCGCCGGTGAGGACGACCAAGCCCGTGGTGGGGTTGGGATGGAGGGAGGGCGAAACGGTGTTGCTTTCTTGGATGTCGAGAAAAGAGGACTTGAGGTAGAAATTGCAACTATCGGTGTTGCAGTCGTTGCCCATTATGGCAGTTAGGACGACATAATCCTCGTCGTGGTCGGCCACATAGACGATACAGTCGCTAAAGCAAGTGTCGTTTTGGATCTGAACACCATCATGAATGGTGTCGATGGACCAAGAAGGTTTGCTAATAGACCATTTGCAGGAGTTCCAAAGGCATCCCGTCGTGTCATGCATTGTTTCCTTCGCCCTAAATGCATATTGGAATGAGAAGAACTCGGTGTTGGTGACCACGGCGACGGTGTCTCCAGAGACCACGGCGTTGTCGGTGGTACAGCTGATTTTTGGGGTGGGCGAATAAGATAGCTGCAGGTCAAGATACACGATGCTGTCGCAACCAAATGAACTGGTTAGGGTTTTACTGAATTCTCCCGATGTCCTATAGGTTGAATCTATCCAATGATAGGAGTTGCATGTGTCTATTGTGAGAGGATGACCAGGGTTGTCGTACACCTCGTCCACTTCGAGGATTAGACGTAAGGTGCTGTCGCAGCCAAATGATTGAATGGTGATAGAGTCTGTGTAGATACCGGGCTCGTCGTAGTGGATGATGAATCCATTTTCTGTGTAGGTACCAGAGCCATTGAAACAGATGTTGTCATGAAGGGTGGTTTCGCTCGCGTGGTTTAGGTTGATATAGAAGGTCTTGGTGACGGTGGAAGAGGCCTGGCAGGGGATCTCTTCGGAGGTGACGGTGAGCGTGACTTCATACAAGCCGTAGTTGTCGTAGCCGTGGAGGGCGGTGACGTCGTGGCTGTGCGGCGAACCGTCGCCGAAATCCCATTCAAGCTCGAAGTCCTGGTAGTTGATTTCCGCCCCGAAAGTGATGGGGCTCAAGGAACAGCTGTTTATGGTGTCGTTCTGCTGGACGGTCTCACCGTCGATGAGGACTGTGGTTGACAGGTCGGAGGCGGTGGAACCCACCAGATAGGCATAGCCTTTGGCATGGCCGAAGCCGTAGACGTGGGCGTTGAACCCGTTGCGGCAGGTGATGCGGTGCACGCCGTGGCTGATGTCCAGCCTGGCGTAGCTGTAGTCGCCGTTGCCGTTGACGCGATGGAAGTTGGAGGGCGCGACGGTTTCGCCGTCGAGAAGCACGTTGGCGCTGTCTTTGGTGTGGACGATGATGTTGACGCTATGCGTCTCTATGTTGATGTCGGGATGGTCGAAGGTGGAGAAGGTCACGTCGTCGATGCGCTGCTCCACGGGGGCTATCCACACCATCGAGGGGTCGCCCTGGGTCTCGTCGTGGCTTGTCTGGTAAAGATAGACGGCGCTGGGTTGTGTGGTCTGCAGGTAGCAGGAACCCTCGCTTTCGAGAATGGGGAAGTAGTGGAATCGGCCAGTGTCAAGCGTGTCAACGGTTACGCCGTTCAAGGTGACGATGTTGTTGTCGGCGCTCGAGATGACTTTGACGTAGTCGCGAACCCGGTTTCTGGAGCTGGTCACGATGAAGTTCCTGCCCCACGAGCGCAGGGGCATGGCCTGCTCAAATATGTGGTCGAAGCCGTTGCCCGCGTCGGTGGGGATACGGGTGATGGTGTTGCCGTTGAAGACGGCGATGCGCTTGCAGCCGCGCGCATGGATGCGGGTTCCGCTGAGGTCGATGGGACGCTCGGTGATGCGCTCCGACCTGAGCTGGAAGGTCTCGCCGGCGTGCATCGTGATGGTAAAGGTCTGGTTGGCGAGGTGGCCCCCCAAGGTGTTCACGGTGGGCGTGATGTCGATTTCGGTGTTGTCTTCGGTGGCCACGATGAGGAAAGCCGTGGTTTCGTTGTTCCACGAAAAGGGGGCGCTGGCTCCTTTCGATTGGTCGCCGCATTGGATGATGTATTCGTCGCCGAGGCTTTCGACGGGCAACACGAAGGAGGCGTCGAACGACACATAGGCGATGTTGGTGCAATACACCGAGACGGTGTCGTTGGCGGTCACCTTGATGCCTTTCTCGAAGATGCGCTCGTGTTGGCTTCCGCTGTGGTACCCTTGTTCGCTGGGAATCTCGACGGTGGTGATGTTGTTGGCGCTGACGCTGAAGCTTTGCGACCAGCCCGAAAGCGGGTTCGAAACGGTGCCCGTGCAGTCGCGTTTGGCGCTGATGAGCACCTGGTTGATGACCCAGCCGCCCGAGGAATGGTCCTTGAAGCCGTTGTGCATGAACGAGAGCCAGAACTCCTTGCCTTGCGTCGTGGTGTTTTGCGAAAACGACGAGGGCAAGGCGAAGAGGTAGGCGATGAATAGGAGCAAAAGAGTTCGGAGATGTTTCATGTTGGTGCGTTTTTTTGTTTTTTATGACTATGACCATTGACTATGACCATGACCGCTTTTTATATAAATGTAGAAGATCCTAGGCTTCGTTAAAGCGGTCATAGTCATTGTCACAAGTCATTGTTTCTCTTCTTCATTCCTCTTGTTCTTGCGCGCCATCGTTCTTGCTTCGTTCCGGCGGATTTGCAATCCGCCGGCTTTGAGTTGGGGATTTGCAATCCCCGCCGTCATTCTTTCACCACCTTGTCCGAATAGGTCTCTCCGTTCTCCAAGGTGACGCGCATCGTGTAGGTTCCAGCGGGCAGTTGGCCCATGTCGATGCTTTCGAAGGCATTGCCTTGCGTGCGTACCAAGCGGCCTTGCAGGTCGTAGAGCTCGATTTGCTTGGGCTGAACATCTGGGGAGAATTGCATGAGCAGCTGTTCTTTCACTGGGTTGGGGTAGAAGGCGTAGGGGCGCACTTCTATGCTGCATTCTACCGAGGCGGGAATGCCGTCGTGGGTGAGAATTAGATGAATAACTCCCTCTTGGTAGGTCTCAGAGCATACGAAACCATTCTCGTTCCCTTCTCCGTCTTCGACAGTGATTGACAATTGTGTCCCAAACGGATCAACGTACATCAGTTCTTCTGGTGTCTCGCAATAGCGTTTCCACTCTACATTGAGGTCCGAGTCCATCTTGACCACAGTCATCCAATACTTGATCGGCATGCCCTCTTCCCGGTAAAGGAGGTACACCGTGCCGTCGGGCATCTTTTGGAAGCCGTAGCACTTGGCCGAGGCTTCTAGTCCTGAATAGTCGTTGAACTTA
Organism: uncultured Bacteroidia bacterium; assembly: GCA_902771635.1. GTDB lineage: Bacteria > Bacteroidota > Bacteroidia > Bacteroidales > F082 > Limimorpha. Next base: position 15,132 of record CACXXW010000041.1, read on the forward strand.
ACCAAGGCCTTGCGTTGCATAGTACGTAAGTTGTAGCGAGCAGCGGCAACGCCAAATTCTAGGTTTGTATACATTGTATCTGTTTCGTATTTTTCATAATATGTCGCCACCAACACGTCGTCTCCATCGGGAATGACAAAAGTCGAATTGGAATTGGAAGAGTAAAAATCGAAATTCTCATGTATATATGGATTCTGCGATTCGTAGATGACCTTATTGATGAGGTATGTGTTTTTCAACTGGAAGGTCGAGTCAAGCACATAGAAGTTTAGGTTCCCGTCACCGGCTCTCCTCCATTGGCAGTATTCCAAAGGCGACTCTTTATACACCTCCATTGTCCTGATGTAGTTCTGGGAACTGGGGATGATGGCATCATGCAACAGGTTTCCCTCGACGTCGTAACGCACAATATGCCCTTCTGTCACGCCGTCGTTTTCTTTGTAGTATTTCATGATGAGGTGACCTTGGCAATCGAGCATGTAGCTGAATGCGTCATCCAATGCAGTGCCTTCGCACAGAGGCACGACCACGTCAGAATCATGGTCAATGTGAAGGTCGTCATCGGTGAAGTGTGCGATGCGAAGCTGTGAGTTGCCTTCGCCGTCGGGTTCGATGTTGGCCCGTATGTTACCCTCGCCGCGAGGGTCTTGGGCATACAGATAGAAAGGAGGCACGGTGTCGGCCAGAAAAAGCGAATCCGTGACCTGCAATGTTGTTGGCGACATCTTGAGGACATAAACACCCAAAACCTGTGTATTACTTTGGTCGTCTCTGTTAGCCATAAATACATGAGTAATGATGTCGCCGTTGCGTTGCTGCATCATATTCTCGACACTACATCTATTTGCCTCTAGTGGATTGGATGTAACCTGTGTGTTCGATTCCTGGGCATGGGCGGCCAGCGCCGCAAAAGCGAAAACAAAAAGAAATAGATTCTTTTTCATGGTGTTTTAGAATTAATTTTTCCGCAAAAATACAAAATATTCCATTTCAAGCAAGATTTTTTTCGATTTTTTATCTTCTCGGGACACGGGACAAGCCAAACGTTTCGCAGTCTCGTGTC
>CACXXW010000042.1 GCA_902771635.1 uncultured Bacteroidia bacterium
TCGCGCACCACATAGGCCTTGCCCGTTGACTTCATTTCCACCGTACCCTCCACATACTTTGTCTTGGGTCCAAACTGAGCCATACCCTCGGGACCCATCACATAGCTGTAGGGACGCACCTCTTGCAACAAACCTTTGTCTTTTAAATCAATAAGCAAATTATAGACCACATCTTTTCCAGCTTGGTCTTTGATACCCATGATCTTGCAGACCTGCTTGTAGTTCTTCGGGCGAAAAGGCTGGTCGGCAAAGATGCCTAAAATCACACTTGTGAAAGTGCTGAGTTTATTCTCGATTTTTTTCTTTTTTGCCATAATAATTCCGAATTTTTTTGCAAAGATAATGAAATCACCCAATTAACCCTGTTGATAATTTTGTTGACAAAAAAATAAAGAATTAATTTGCGCTGTGAAACCAAAATGCTATACCTTTGCAAAACAAGGTTCTTGGGAGAAGATGAAAAGGGAACCCCGTGAAAATCAGGGACTATACCCGTAGCTGTGAGCTCTGAAACATGCCGAACACCCCATGCCACTGTCCGACCACGAGGACGGGAAGGCCGTTCGGAAGGGAGTAAGTCAGAAGACCTGCCTTGTGAATTAAAGCATGCCCTCCCTCGGGATAAGGGAAACATGCCGAACCATTGAAAACGATAACTATACTAGGCATCAATTTTGATGCAACAAACAGAAAACGAGCACATTATATGAGCAACGGAGGATTGTATATTACTAAAAGGGATGGCAAGCAGGAAGCCTTCTCTTTAGACAAAATCAAAATCGCCATCAGCAAAGCTTTTCTCGCTTCGGGATTCTATGCCACCGATGAGGATTTGAATTCCATCTTGAGCCGCGTCCGCGTGACCAACGGCATCACCGTAGAGGAAATCCAAAACCAGGTGGAGACGGCATTAATGGCGGAACAGTACTACACTGTAGCCAAAAACTACATCCTATACCGCCAGAAGCACACCGAAGACCGTGAGATCCGCGAGAAAATCGACTTCCTGAGCAACTATGTCAACGCTTCGAACGCTGCCACCGGCTCGAAGTACGACGCCAACGCCAATGTGGAGAAGAAAAACATCGCCACTTTGATTGGTGAGTTGCCCAAGTCGAGCTTCATCCGCATCAACCGCCGCCTGCTGACGGACCGCATCAAGGAAGTGTTTGGCAAAGAACTTGCCGACCGTTACCTCTATTTGCTCAACAACCATTTTATCTACAAGAACGACGAGACCAGTCTGGCCAACTACTGCGCCTCCATCACCATGTATCCTTGGCTTAACGAAGGCACGGCTTCCATCGGCGGCAACTCAACCGCCCCCACCAAGCTCCGTTCCTTCTGCGGCGGATTTATTAATATGGTGTTCATGGTTTCGTCGCAATTGTCGGGTGCCTGCGCCACGCCGGAGTTCCTGATGTACATGAACTACTTCATCGCCAAGGACTACGGCCAAGACTATTACAAACGCGCCGACGAAGTGGTTGACTTCTCACTGAAACCACGCACCATCGACAAGGTCATTACCGACTGCTTCCAGCAAATCGTCTATTCCTTGAACCAACCTGCTGGCGCAAGGAATTACCAATCGGTGTTTTGGAACATCGCTTACTATGACAAGAATTATTTTGAGTCGCTGTTCGGCAACTTCTACTTCCCCGATGGCACCCAACCCGATTGGGAGTCGCTAAGCTGGCTCCAAAAACGCTTTATGAAATGGTTCAATGCCGAGCGTTTGAGAAGCGTGCTTACCTTCCCCGTGGAAACGATGGCGTTGCTCTCGAAAGACGGTGATGTCATCGACCAGGAATGGGGCGACTTCACCGCAGAAATGTATGCAGAAGGACACTCCTTCTTCACTTACCTCAGTGACAACGCCGACTCACTTTCCTCATGTTGCCGTCTGCGCAACGAAATCCAGGACAACGGCTTTAGCTACACCCTCGGTGCCGGTGGCGTTTCCACAGGTTCCAAGAGCGTGCTGACCATCAACCTGAACCGCTGCATCCAATATGCTGCGCGCAACAATATGCACTATCTCACTTTCCTCGAGGAAATTGTCGACCTCTGCCATAAAGTGCAGATTTGCTACAACGAAAACCTAAAGGAACTCCAGAAGAAAGGCATGCTGCCACTCTTCGATGCTGGCTACATTAATCTGTCGCGCCAATACCTCACCATCGGCGTGAATGGCCTGGTGGAAGCTGCTGAATTCCTAAAAATCAAGATTTCTGACAACCCAGAATATGAAAAGTTTGTGCAGGATGTACTCGGGCTCATCGAGCGTTACAACAAAAAGTACTACTCGAAGAAAGACGGCCTGATGTTCAACTGCGAGATGATTCCCGCCGAGAACGTGGGCGTGAAACACGCCAAGTGGGACAGAGAGGACGGTTACGAGGTTCACCGCGATTGCTACAACAGCTATTTCTACATCGTGGAAGACCCCAATACCAATGTCCTCGACAAGTTCCGCCTCCACGGCGAGAAGTACATCAAGCACCTCACCGGCGGCTCGGCGCTCCACTGTAACTTAGAGGAACACCTCACCAAGGAACAGTACCGCCAGCTGCTGCGTGTGGCTGCCCGTGAAGGCTGCAACTACTTCACCTTCAACATCCCGAATACAATCTGCAACGACTGCGGCCACATCGACAAGCGTTACCTGAAGGAATGCCCCGAGTGCCACAGCCACAACATCGACTACCTGACCCGCATCATCGGTTACCTGAAGCGCGTCAGCAATTTCAGCGAGCCGCGCCAAGAGGAAGCCGCCCGCCGTTACTATGGAAAAATGGAGATGGACAGATGTTAAAGTATGCTAATTTTGATATCGTCTTTCAGGAAGTTCCTGAAGAGGTGACGCTTGCCATTAATATCTCCAACTGTCCCAACCAATGCCCTGGTTGCCACAGCAAGTATTTGTGGGAAAACAAAGGCAACCCATTAAACACCAAAGAGTTATATCGCCTTGTGGAACAATACAAGACGGGTATCACCTGCGTGTGCTTCATGGGCGGCGACAACGAACCCGAGTCGGTGGCCCAATTGGCCAACCAAGTGAAAAAAGACTACGGGGTCAAAGTGGCTTGGTATTCCGGCAAGAACGACCTGCCACAAAATGTCTCCACCGACCATTTCGACTACATCAAGTTAGGCCGATATGTAGCTGAATTGGGCGCCTTGGACAGCGCCACCACAAACCAGCGCATGATGAAACGCCTGGCTGATGGGCGTGTGAAGGACATCACGGAGTGGTTCCGAAAGAACAAGAAAGTCACAGAGGTAGAAAAAAATCCGGCAGAGTGATTCTGTCGGATTTTTTTTGTCATTCCATTGCTGAGCCATGGTACATCGAGGTTCAACAAGTTATTCTTTTACAAAACCCTCACCATTCCAAAGATATTTCGGTGTTTTGTCACCCCTATAAGAACTCCATCTAGTTTCATCCATACCCGCGTAAGTCTCCTCGCAATCGTAAGGATAAAGCTCAACATTTAAAAAAAGAGGTGGTGTGAAATCAAAATTGACATGGTAAAATGGAGCCTTGTCATAATAGTTCTCTTTAAAATCGGCGATTTCAGCTTTGTATGGATCTGTCTTCGAGGGATTGAGCAACAACTCCAATTCAGGCAATGGCAAAATGTCCGATATGGTATCGAAAACGCCATCCTTATAAGTGTGAGTAGAGTAAGTATAGCTCCCTGCACAGCCTGGACCAGCAAAACAACTTTCGGATATCACAAGGAATCCGCCATCCTTCAATGGATAACAATAAATGCCTTCACTAGAGTAGCAACCTTCACAACCAGGATCGTAACCACCTGAGTAAGAAAGAGGATAGTAGCCCGACGCTTCTTCAATGTTGGGGAATCGTTGTGTGAAGATATCTTCCGCAATCGTTGCTGTTTCCAGAGGTTGGAGGACAAACTTTTCGCCATCCCATTGGTACACGATATCTCTCATGAGTTCCAAATCAATCTCGCCCCATTGTTCGCAGCCGTTGCCCTCGGCACTGACGATAAGTGCGCCATTATCTTTAAGACCATAAAGAAGATACCATTGGGGGTGTTTGTTGTATTGAGCAATGATGTCTTGAACTTGCGCCTCACGTCCTTTGCATTTCTCACTATCGAGCATGAGACGCATCTCAGGCACAGGCAAGATGTTACCTACCTTGTTGATTTCTCCGTTTTTGCAAATGAAGGTACTATCATACCATTCCATAGTCGCCTCACATTGCGAATTGTAACTGTACATCGCCATATAACCGCCGTCTTTCATCGGCAAGGCGTAACTGTCCTCATTGATTTCGCAGAATTGTTCCTCTATCTCGTATGAATCGTAGACATGATAAACCTGCTGGTCAGGTGTTTGGGGAAGGTTTTTTACAAACTCGAAGAAACTGTCGGGAACGCTCGGAAGTTGATATATGTCATCTTCTTCTTCAATCGCTTCCACATTTTCCGTTGTTACTGTGTCAACGGTCGGTTGATTGTTACTGCTGTTGTGGTTTCCCTTTCCTGCGCAACCGAAGAGAATGAGTGCGGAGAGGGATAGGATTAGGATTTGTTTTTTCATGTTGTTTATTTTTTTAAATAATGTAGAGACGTAGCGCGCTACGTCTCTACAAAGGTTTTCATTAATCTTCAGGCGTCAATGCCGCAATCATTTCAGCAATCTTGGCCTTCACCTCGCCAACCACATTGTCGGGGCTGAGGTCGGCCTTGAAGCTCTTGTCGCGGGCTGCGAACTCGATGGCGTTGCGTTCGAGCGTCTTCGGGCTGACCACGATGCGCAGCGGCACACCGAGCAGGTCAGCATCGGAGAACATCACGCCCGCGCTGATGTTGCGGTCGTCGTAGATGACCTCCACACCCGCCTTCTTCAGGTCTTCGTAGAGCTTGTCGGCCACGCGGCGCACATTCTCATCAGCGATGCGCAGGGCGCAAATCTGCACCTGCCAAGGGGCGATGGTGATGGGCCAAATCGGACCGTAGTCGTCGTGACTCACCTCGCAGACCGAGGCAATCAAACGACCCACGCCGATGCCGTAGCAACCCATGATGGGGTATTTCAGCGTGTTGTCGCTGTCGAGGTACTGCATGTTCATCGACTCGGTGTACTTGGTGCCGAGCTGGAAGATGTTACCCACCTCGATGCCGCGGCTGATGGTGATGCTGTGCTTGCCGCACACAGGGCAGATGCCGCCGGCGGTGGCCTTAGCAACGCTGTCGTACTTCACCTCGCCGAGGTCGCGGGCCATGTTCATGCCCTTGTAGTGGTAGTTCTCCTTGTTGGCACCCGCCACGAAGCTGTTCAAGGTCTTCAGCGACTCATCATAGACCACGGTGATGCCTTCAGGCAGACCCTTAGGCCCAATGAAACCAGGGCAGATACCCATCTCGGGGGTGACGGTGGCGGCATGCACTTCGGCACAAAGCAGGTTGCGGAGCTTGGTCTCGTTCACTTCAAGGTCGCCGCGTAAGAAGACGATGACCAACGAGTCATCCATGTTACGCTGATAGAGCACGGCCTTGCAAGACTGAAGAGGCGACTTGTGCAGGTAGTTGCACACATCCTCGATGGTCTTCTGTTCTGGGGTGTAGACCTCTTCCAAAGGCTCGATGGGGTATTCTTCGTTGTGGACGATGCAGTCGGCGGCCTCGCTGTTGGAGCGGTATCCGCATTCGGGGCAAATGACGATGGTGTCCTCGCCAATGTCGGTGAGCAGCATGAACTCATGCGAGATGCGACCACCCATCATGCCCGAGTCGGACTTCACGGCCACGACTTGCGGCACGCCTGCACGGGCAAAGATGCGGTCGTAGGCATGGTAAGCCTTGGCGTAGTATTGCTCCAAGTCCTCTTGCGAGGTGTGGAAGCTGTAGGCATCCTTCATCGTGAATTCACGGGTACGAATCAAACCACCACGCGAACGAGGTTCATCGCGGAATTTGGTCTGGATCTGGTAGATCATAAAGGGGTACTGTGTGTAGCTCTTCGCGGCATCTCGGGCCAGCTGCACGGCGGCTTCCTCATGGGTCATGCCCAGCACCATGTCGATGCCGTTACGGTCCTTGAAGCGGAGCAGCTCCGAGCCGATGCTGTTGTAACGCCCCGACTCCTGCCACAGCGTGCCTGGCATCACGACGGGGAACATCACTTCCTGTCCGTCGATGCGGTCCATCTCCTCACGGATGATATTTTCAATCTTCTTCGCGATGCGCTTGGCCGGCATGAAGAAGGAAAACAGGCCGGTACCCACCGACTTGATATATCCACCACGCACCATCAGCGCCTGACTGTCGAATACGCAGTCGGCCGGTGCCTTCTTGAAACGTTCGCCTAATAATGTTTCTTTTTTCAGGCTGCAAAGGTAGGGATTTTTTCGGTATGTTATAAAAAATCCCCTTGCTTACAAAGCAAAGGGATTCTTACATGATTTATTGTAACTTTAATTCTGAATCATCACCTTTCTCGTCACCACCTTGCCACCAATGACATGGACAAAGTACATGCCAGAGGGCAGGTCGCTCACGTCGATGGTGCGCTGGCCGTCCACACTGAAGCCTTTCACCTTGACACCTTGCGGGTTGATGATAACGACGCTGGCTTTACCCTTTTCGTAGTCCGTGGTGATGGTCATTTGGCCTCTTGCGGGGTTGGGAGTGATGCTCACATTGAAGGGTTCTGCATCCACATCGGGAAGTTCAGGAACTTCAGTCAGGATGTCGGTATTGTGGCTATAGGTCACCACCTTACCAGAGACTCTCAAAATCGGGTTGCTGGAGTTGTCGCAATCCGGGCAACTATTTTGGCCGCTCACGCAGTCGGGATAGTTGGGGTGACATTGGTCGACATAGGTAGGATCGAATTCATAAAGCACGTCGGCGTGGCCATCGGCGAGATAGTCATCGAGACTGTAGTCCCACACCATAGTCATACTACCTGGGCACCAACCAGCCCTATTATGTGGCCATGTTCCGTTTTGAGGCTGGCATCCAGCGGGATTGGGGCTACAGGTTTCCCACAAATCCTGAGTATAGGTTGTACCACCGTTGATATTGATATTGTGATGGGCATGATAGAACTCGGCAGCATTGCCCGTATTGTAGGCACCATTACCTGTATCACTCCAGTTGTGTCCCGAAGTCGTGATTTGCAGTTTTGCCTTCTCAACACATGGGTCAAACACAACATTGCGAGTCGGGATGGGACATGGGTCTGAATAATCTCCGAAAGCATAGTTGCCATACCAAATCTCCTGCATATCTACATAAGGATACTCAGGTGTGCCCTTGGTGTATTCAAAGATAGCGGTGGGGTTGTAGCCATCACCTGTGGCATACTGTTCACTATAATACTCAAATTCGACAAGTCCTTGCAGCACGGAGGTGAAGTCGGTCACATCGAGGTCGTCGATACATTCCACACCAAACGGGGTGATATAGCGGCAGAGTTCCACCCATTCGCCACGGTAGTTTTTCACACGGACATAACTGATATGGTCGTAAGTGTTGCAGTTGCCGTTCACACAGTTGTGCAGATAATGCAGGTTAATAGCGTTGAAGGCATTGACATGGGTCGGGAAGGCATATTCGCCATGGTCGGTAAACTGTGAGGTAGTTGCCACCATCTCGCCATTCATTGCGGAAACCACCATGTCATCATAGTCGGTAGTCACCTCAAAGGTGTTGGAAGCCGTAGTGATCTTGCCGCCAGTTTGGGTAATCGAAACCGTCATATTGTAGGTGCCTACACCCGAGGGGGTCCAAGTGGTGTACCAATAGCCATTCTCTGGTTTGTTGGGATAATCTGTCTTCAAATACAACTCTTGTCCGTCAACCTCACATTTCACTTGTTCAAACTTAATGGCATTGGCATGTTCGATATAGGCACTCAACACAATCATCACGGGATTCTCAAAGTCGGGCATAAACACCTTGGTGCCTTCGTAGGGACGGCGAATGGTAATCTCGGGTTCATAGTTTTCGGGATCCACCACATAGAAAGTACGTGTCACAGTGGGAGCGGGTTGCCATTGTGTGCCGTCACCAGCCTGGATGGCTTTCACCTTCACAGTGCCTTCCTCACCCGTAAGGGTTAGGATGTTGCCTTCAATGGTGGCCGGACCTTGGGCAACCTCAAAAGTCACTGGCAGTCCTGAAGTAGAAGTGGCTTCAAGCGTAATGGGAGCATTATAGACTAACTGGTCAGGAATTTCAGCGAAGTCGATAAATTGTGCGGCTAATCCACCAGGGAAATGGCGAATGGTGAAATTGTCGAAGCCGCCCCAACCGCTGTTGAGCATATAAATGTAGTGCCACATGGCAGGGTCATACTTGTCACCACTGCCGGGAGTGAGGCCCGCATTGACGCCTTGGCATTCCGGTACGGCCTCCCATTCGGCATTGAGATCGTCATACTTCATAAAGAGAGTGACGGCACCTTGACCATCGTTGGCATCGAGGTCGATGGAGACCTTCCAACGGTACCAGTGGCTTTCCGCTCCGATGGGCTGGATATTGCTGGTGATGGTGTTATTGGGCAGTACCACGCCGTTCATGAAGAGCGGGTTACTCGGGTTGACACCAGTCATCATCAGATAGATACCACCATCGGGAATCGTGCTGTTCTCATCGGGATAGACAGGCTCGCAGATGGCGTTGGAAGAGGAGGCCTTACGCAAAGGGGGAAGGACTGAGCCGTCGCCATCGCCATCATAGCCAATGCCGAAGAAGTCGCCCCACCACTGACGCAGGATGTCGCACTCAAACTCGATAATACCGCCATTTGAGAAGTCGAAACCATATTGGGTGATGTCGTGCGTGGCGATATCACCAAAAGCGGTACCAGAGGCATCCGAAAATACACCGATGGTCTCGTCGGCAGTCGGAATGGGCGGCGTGGTACCCCAGAAGTGACCCATGTAGTCGGTGTACAGGGGAGTGAAGGCTCCGTTGCCAGCGTGGTGCACGCGGACATACCAGCCGTCCTGGCCATTGAGGAGATGGTTGGGGTTATCTCCATATTCGTAATCATTGAAGTCGAAAGTCTTTTCGACTTGGGCGTTCATCCCGAAAGAGAAAGCCAAAAGCATAAGGATTAGGGATAGTTTTTTCATAATAATAAATTTGAAGATTTAAAGATTCAAAATTCAAGATTTAAAGATTCAAGTTTGCCCTTCGGGAATGGAATGCTCTGTCTTCTAAATAAAGGAGAGGACTTCCATTCCCATAGGGAATCTCATTTTTCGTTCCACCACACCTTGGTCTGACGCGTGTCGCCATGCGACATCCTTGCCAATTCTTTGGTGTAGTTCTCATAATTGTATTCGATTTCCTTCTGGGGATATTCCATACGGAATGAAGTCAGCTTGGCGTGGTCGGTGGTGGTCGGTGTCGCCATGGTGCGGCGTGCCAAGGCCCAGGCTTCCCAAGGCTGACGGAAGAGGTTGAGCCAACGCTGTTGATAGATGAGCTCCAGATAAGCCTCGTTAGAATAATCGAAGTCGAAGTTCATATACACGGCATTGTTCATCACGTTAGAAGCCATATTGTTACAGTACGACCAAATATCCAGATTCCCAATAAAGCTGGTATATTCTGGATAGAAAAAGGTCCAACGGCTAGTGTTTTGTGGCATGTGTGCCCAAAAGAGACAAGACTGGTAGATGCCTTGGAAGAGCATCTGGTCAATGTCCATGCTCGAGAGAGTGATGCCGCCGATGCCGCGCGCACCAATCTCAGCCTTCATGAAAAGCACATCGGCGTATGTGACTAAAATCTGCGGTACATATTTCTCGTCGCGGGTGAGATAGTAGTTGAAGGGCGAAAAGAGGCACGAGGGGCCTTTGAAGGTATAATTGCCGTCGCGGCTCTGTGCGTAAGGAGAACCGCCTTCGGTGGGCGTCTCAAGGGTGCGAATCTGCGGGTAAGGCCGCCAGGCACCATCGGGGAAGCTGTCGTTTTTGTGGCTCGTGTCGAAGAAGAGGTAGGTGCGGTAGTCGAAGATGCCGCTGCCGTCCATGTCGTCAGTCGAAGAGAGACAGCTCCATATGGTCTCGCCCATGCGCAGATGCTTATGTTCGCGGAACGACCAGTTGTTATCCCAACTCGTACCTAATACACTAGGCCACAAACAGATACCTCCACCCAAAGGCGAACCACCTGATGAACTCATCTTTGAATACATGAAATTGTACGCCTCCACCAACAATGGCGTGGCATAGTCGGGGTCCTTGTCATACATACGCAGACCATGACGCAGGATGAGCGAGTTGGCAAACTCGGCCCAAAGTGTATAATCGTTGTTGAGCAGCACTTCGTAGGGCAGCTTGTAATACTCGTTGCCGCTAGCGGTGGTGACGGAGTCAGCATGCAAGAGGTCACGCGACCAAACCAGCTCTTCCAAAAGCGATTTGTAGATGCTCTCTTGGGTATCCCATTCAGGTTTCATTGTTGCCTGTGAAGAGGCATTTTCCCAAATTCGCCCAGCTTGAGTATAAGGCATGTCACCGAAGATATCCGTGACTTTAAAAGTCTGGTAAGCTTTCAATATGTTGAGTTGGGCGCGTGCTTTGTCACAAACGGCACTGTCGGCCTGCTCCTCGCAGTAGCTGTCGAAACGCCTCTCCAGCTCACGGATATTGGACAGCATAAGGTAGTAGTCCGACCATACGTTTGAGGTTCCAATCTGGGAGTTGCCCCAAGCCTCAGAAGTCAGGGCACCGAGTTCTGTTTCGGGATACCAAATCTCGTTTTGCAGGTAGAACTGCTCGTTCATGCTCTGCTGCAAGGAACTGACCACGCCATTAAACAAGGCCTCGACGGTCGTCCCTGTTGGCGAGAACGGGTTTTGGTTCATCTCTTCGAAGTTCTTGGTGCAGGAAGCTAAAGCTATTGTTGCTGCACAAATGATGAGAATATATCTTTTCATGATGTTTCGATTTTAGAGATTGACTTTAAGTGTTACCATAAACGAACGTGAACCAGGGTAGGAGGCATACTCGAGGCCTTGGGCGTTGCCTGAGCCTTGGGTGCCTTCGGGGTTGATGTTGTCGGGCAAGGTCTTGTAGAAATAGAACAGGTCGCGACCCACCAATGAGATGGAGGCCTGCTTGAAGAGGTTCTGCTTGTCGAGCCACTTACGCGGGAAGTCGTAGGTGAGTGAGAGCTCGCGCATTTTGATCCATGTGTTGCTGACGATACCCGGAGTACTGAGGATGTTACCCCAGCCGCCGAAATTAGGCATGTATTTGTAGAGGTAATGCACTTTGTGGTTGTTTTCAATAGCCTCGCCCGTTTCTGTATTGATACAGTAACCAGGCAGAATAACACCATAATTGCCAAGGAAATTGCCGTCAGCATCGTAGAGCGGTTCGCCATTGCCCTCGCGTTCATAAAGTGTTTCAGGGCTTTGACCTGTCTGCATACCCACTACATAGGAAGCACAATAGATTTGGCCTCCCAGCTTGGCATCAACCAAGGCGTAGAGTGACCAGTTTTTATAGGAAGCCCTCAGGTTGATACCACCTGTCACCAAAGGATCACAGTTACCAATTGGCACACGGTTGTCGGTCTTCAGATAAGTGGTACCCGTCTCATTGAGTAAAGGCATGGGTTTGCCATTGGCATCATAGAATGGTCCCACGACGGAGCCATCGGGCATGGTGTATTCATACACATAGTCCCATCCGTAGATGGTGCCGTACTCCTCCCCTTCTTCCACAGCGATAGCAGGGCCATTAGAGCCCCAAATCTCGGAGAGCAGGTACATGTCGGAGCCTGCCAGGTCGACAATACGATTCTTGTTGCGGGCGAGGTTCATGCCCACCTGAACGCCATAATCCTTGCCTTGGGCAATGTCGTAAGTCAAAATGGCCTCAATACCCTTGTTGGTCACCACACCTGTGTTAATGGTCACGTTGTTGGCACCCGAGGAGGGAGCAAGCGGCGAGGAAAGGATCTGGTCCCAAGAATAGATGTCGTAATAAGTGAAGTCCATATTGAACCTCGCACCCAATCCGAGATCGAAGCCTAACTCATAGGCGCGTTGACGTTGGGGTTTCAGCTCCAAAGGCGGCACAACGGTAGGCAAGGCGGCCGACAGCTGATGACCAAAAGAGCCTGTACTGTAGGTATAAGTTAGCTGGTACGGATCGGTGTCGCTGGCGGTCTGTGCCCACGAACCGCGCAACTTGAGGTAATTCACCGGACCCCAGTTCCAGTTCTTGAAAGCCGAGGTCGGGATAAAACTTAAGGTGGCGGAGGGATAGAAATAGCTGTTGTTGGTGATGGGCAAGGTCGACGACCAGTCATTACGACCTGTAACATCCAAGAACAACCAATCGCTGTAGCTCATGTTGAAGAATGCGTAAACCGAGTTGACTTGCTTCTCCCACCGTGACTCACCAAAAGTGCGTTCCGTAGCGTTGGAGTAGTTGCTTATAGCGTACAGATTGGCATAAGCCCATTTACCCGAAGTGCCATTGAGGCCGTCGCGGTAACCATAATACTGTTCGCCACCCATCGAGAAGCGCACGTTGAACTTCGAACCGAAGATCTTGTCCTTGTAAGCCGTGAGCAGGAAGTCCATATCTCGGGTCACTGAATTCGACTTACTCTTTGAGTAATAGCCGCCCGCCATTCCGTCGAGGGTGGTGGGCTTATGCTTGGTGGTGTAGTCGTCGGCAGTCCAGTCCAAAGCTACCTTGGCGCTGGCACTCAACCAAGGCGTGATGTCGTACAACAAACGGACGGAGCCGTACATCTTGTCGCGGTCGAGGGTGGTATTGTTGTTGTAGAACGTCCAAAACGTACTGTTGTAGATGTACATATAAGGATAGCCGTCAAACTGGTTCATCGTACCGTCTTCGTTTTCGTATGAAGTTACCTCAAGGCCTTTCCAACTACGAGGCCAGCTGTAAAGCAAACCTTTGTTGAAGTTGCTGTTCGACTCACCGATTTCAGGCGAGTTGAGGCGGAAGTAGTCCAAGTAGTTGAACGAAACATCGACCTTGATTTTCTCTGACACATTAATCAAGGTACCTACATTGACTGTGGTCTGCTTCAGGTTGCAGTTGTCGATGATGGCGTCGGTGCGCGAGTCGGTGAAAGAAACGCGGACGCTACCGAAGTCACCGGCATTCTGGAAGGCCACATTGTGGTTCATCGTGTGACCATTCTTGAAGAGCATCTTCAGGTTGTCGGGCTGGGGGTCGTATTTCCTCACCACGCCGTCCCACCAAAGAACGCTCTCGCCATTCATCGCAGGGCCCCAGCTTTGGGCACCGCCGTAATAGCCGAAAGTGGTGTTGGTAGGCTCGCCGGCAGGACCATTGTCGACGCTATAAATGCCTGGATATTCATAGACTTGGTTACCATCCTCATCCGTCATTCCCTCAATGGGTTTCAAAGTGGGCGTGCTGAAAGTGATGGGGCCACCAGCGCCATATTTGTTTTGCACATCGCGATAAAGATAAGGCGTAGTAATCTTGAAGCCAGCCGAATAGCTGATGCCAAGGCCACGTTGTTTCGAACCTTTCTTGGTGGTAATGAGTACCACACCGTTACCGCCACGCGAGCCATAAAGAGCTGCTGCCGTGGGGCCTTTCAGGATGTCGAGGCTTTCGATGTCTTCTTGGTTGATGTTATTAAGAGCAGTACCCCAGTCGCGACCACCACTCCAATCGGTGACACCACCTTCGTTGGTCATCGGCACACCGTCGACCACGATGAGGGGTTGGTTGTCGCCAAAAATGCTGTTGTTACCACGGATGGTGATACGCGAAGAACCACCATCGACACCGTTTGGGTTGATGATTTGCACACCTGCCGAACGGCCACTCAAAGCACTGATGACACTTCCCGAACCAGATTTGGCGATGAGTTCGCCGCCGATTTCTTCGGTAGCATAACCCAATTCACGTTTCTGACGTTTGATGCCGAGTGCGGTAACCACCACATCATCAAGCGTTTGAGAATCCACCTCAAGGGTGACATTGATTTTGTTCTTGCCTTTGATGGCCACTTCCTTAGTCTTGTAACCTACAAAACTGAACACCAGCACATCTTTGCTGTCGGCATTCAAGCTGTAGTTGCCATCCATGTCGGTCACGGTACCGTTAGATGAGTTCTTCACCTGAATGGTGACACCTGGCAAACCGTAGCCATCATCGCTTGACACGACCTTACCGCTCACCGTAATGCTTTGTGCAAGTGCGGCAAAAGGTGAAATCATCAGAGCGAGAAAAAGTAAAAGTAGAGTTTTTCTTTTCATATATTAAACGTTTAATACTTTGGGGACAAAAATAGAAATTATTCTCGTTGATTGCTCAAAAGATTAAAATAAACCTTATTTTTGCATTGCTATTTCTGCAATAACACATAAAACTTATGTCAGAACACTACGACAACCCAGAAGAACAAATCTTTTCTGAAAGAACTGAAAAAGAAACAGATAAGAAATGCCCTAACTGTGGCGCTACGGTCGTCTTCGACCCTGCTACAGGTGGTATGCATTGTGAATATTGTGGCTACACTTGTGAGTTGCCTAAGGCTGACAGTGAGAATGAAATCTGCGAAATGGATTTCGAAGCGGCTCTTCACACCGAAAGTTTCAACTGGGGTGAGCAGAAAAAAGAAGTGCAATGCAAGCAATGCGGTGCAGTGACGGTTTACGATGCTCTCGAAACCGCTGCCGTGTGCCCCTTTTGCGGCTCCACCAGTGTGATGCCAGCTTCTAACGAGAACACCATTGCTCCTGGAGCGGTTTGCCCCTTCGCCATCACCAAAGACCAAGCTGGCGAAAGCTTCACCAAATGGCTCAAAGGCAAGTTGTTTGCACCAAGAAAAGCCAAACAGAGTGCCCGCCCCGAGTCTTTCACAGGCGTGTATCTCCCCTATTGGACCTACGATGCACAGACCACATCCAATTTTACAGCACGCGCTGGTTATGACCGCACTGTAAAAGACAAAGACGGCAATAGAAAAACGGTTACCGATTGGCGACATGTTAGCGGCATCTATCAGAAGTTTTTCGATGATGTGACTGTCATGGCCTCGAAACGTCAAGCCGACTCGGGCGTGAGAGCCTGTGAACCTTTCGATTTCTCGAAACTAGTGCCTTATTCCCCACAAGTGGTGGCAGGCTTCATTGCAGAACGTTATTCCATTGGCCTGAAGGAAGGCTGGGAATCAGCGCAAAAAAACATCCAGTCGCGACTGCATTCCGACATTTCCTCTTACGTTCGCAGGCATTGGAATGCCAACCGTGCCGATTCGGTCAGATTCTCCACACTCTACAGCAACATCACCTATAAATACCTCCTTGTCCCCACTTGGATTTCCTCGTTTAAATATAAGGACAAAGTGTATCAGTTTGCGGTGAATGGCCAAACTGGCAAAGTGGGCGGCAAGGCTCCTGTCTCGGTATGGAGAGTACTCATTGCTATCGCCCTCGGTATTGCTCTTATCGCCCTTCTGGCCTATCTGGCTTGATAGATTTCAACCTTTATTCCAAGAGGCTCTCAAGGTCTTTCAAGGCCTTGCGGGCTGACATGCCCTGATGCAACACTTGGTAGGTTTTCTCGGCAATGGGGAGTTGTCGGCGTTGTTCCTCAGGAAGGAATGGTAACAAGGCGGAAGAATAATATCCCTCGGCCACCATGGTCATCTCGTTGAGGGCAGTCTTTACCGTGTTGCCACGACCAATCAACACACCCAGCTGGCGGTTGCGACTGTGGCTGGAATAACATGACACCAACAAGTCGCCAAAGAAATTGGAGGGATTGAACTTGGTGAGGTCGTTGACGCTCTGCGGGGCGAGCAAGAAATACATTTCCTTGATGCAGTTTGAGACCAATACAGCGATGAAATTATCGCCATAGCCCAAGCCCATCGCCATGCCAACCATCACGGAATAAATGTTTTTCAAAACAGAGGAATGCTCCAAATAGTGCATGTCTCTCAGACAGTTGACCTTTATGAAAGGCGTCTTCAGTTTTTCACCCACAACTCGGGCATTGCCTATGTTGGAACATGCGAAAGTCATATAGGTAAGCCTTCCATGGCCCACCTCCTCAGCATGAGTGGGACCACTAATGCAGCATAACTGCGCATCCGTCAAACCATAGTTTTGTTTCAGATAATCCGTAACAAACTGATTCTCTTCGGGAATGATGCCCTTGATGGCAGAAACCACCATCTTGTCTTGCAAAGGAGTTTTCAAGTCGGAAAGATAGCACTTCAGATAAGGTGCAGGCGTCACCAAAAAGATGATGTCGGCCTTGTCGACAGTTTCATTCACATCGTCAGTGAGATGGATGCGGCTCATGTCGAACTCAACATCGGAGAGATAACGACAATTGCGGCCTTCGGTGCGCAACGATTCAAGCACTTCCTGATTGCGGACATACCAGCACACCGATGATTCATTCATAATCAACACTTTGGTGATGGCTGTAGCCCAACTGCCGTGTCCGATGACGGCGCAACGCGATGTCTTTTGTATCAGGGGACCCATAGCTTTTGCTCTGTTTATTTATGCATACTTTAGTGCCGAACTAGACTTGAGAAATTCCGAATCGATTCGGGTGAAAATCTCTTTCTCCTGCTGCCCGATGGTCTCCAAAATGTCAGCCATCTCGTTCAAGGTCACATTTTCGCTTTTCATATAGCGACGGCAATCCAAGGAGAATTGGCGCCAGGTGTCGGCATCCTTGTTCATCAATGTCGAACAGTCATCAAGTACCTCATTTTGGAACACTGTAGCAGCTTCTTTCAAAAAGTCGGAATAGATGTAACGGTAACCGGCGCCACCTGTTCCCGCCGTTTCAATCAGCCTATAAAACCACAACAGTATATATCCTCTCAATTCATCTGAAAAATAAGCCTTCCATCGCTTCAGGTTCTTGGCGAAACGATGCAAGCCCGTATATCCGTAATAAGAAAGAGGCATCCGCAACATACGGTAGCACGACTCATCCAATCCCTGCACAATGGCCGGTTTCAGGTCGACTTTTTCGGCAAAATCAACCGATGGCGGGTCGAGATAGAACATACGCCCTTCGGGAGCTGCCAGACCTTTGGCAAAACGAATCTTGCGCATAGTCTCTTCATCGATGTAGACATAGTCGTCGGTATATAGGCGGCTGTCGGAATCAGCGATGATATAGTTAGAACCCTCTTTGCCGATAACCGTCAACACATGGCCATTGAAATGCGACTCATTGACAATTTTCCCGAAATAAGTCAAGCCGCTCACGCTGACCACCACACCGACTGGAATTTTTTTCTCCACCAGTTCATCGAGATCGCGCATCGACTTATTCACTTTGCAACCATATCTCATGCCATGATAGCCAATATGCATCCTTTCGGCAAAATTCTTCACAATGCAAGCAGGCTTAATGCGAAGCATGGGCAAGGTGACGCCGCGCATCCGCAAAAAAGGCGAATAAAGAAAATAAATTCCCGAACCAATACCAAAAGCCATAGGTTCACTGATCTGATATCCGTAGTACTCCAACATATTCAGAAAAGTGCCTGTCTCACAATGCTTTCTTCTCGGATTGGGATAGTTTTCTATCATCGTGGTGTTTTGACTTTGGAAAAATAGTGCGTGCAAAAATACGACTTTTTCTTTTTATGACTCCACTTGCCAGTTTTTTCCAACGAAACACGCTCTTTTCTAAACTTTTATGAAGTTTTTGTATCTTTGCCGCTCAATTTTGAAAAGAACATCGCTCATATCCGCCATTATGGAAGAAACCTTAGGTCTATACGAAACATTCAAGGAAGCTGCAAAAAAGTATTCCGATAAGGTTGCCTTGAGTTATTTTAAGACGGATACGAGGTTTAGAGATTTACTGGAACGCATCGACCTCACGGCCTTGGCTTTCAGGAAACATGGAGTGAAAAAAGGCGATATCATCTGCCTTGCATTGCCTTCGATGCCCGAGTCGTTGATGTGTTTTCTGGCACTGAACAAAATCGGTGCCATCCCCTGCATGATCGATGTCAGATACACGCCCGAAGAGTTTTGCAAGATTGTCGACAGGACACATTCCAAAATGTTGTTCATCATGGGACTTTACGCGGCCAATCTAGCCACCGTCGATGCCCAACTCAATGTGGAGAAAGTCGTGGTGTGTTCAGGTGCCGATTCCATTCCTGGGATTTCTTTCTGGTTTGGCTTAGGTGAATGGTTCAACGGACGGAGAAGAGTGTTTCGCAAACATAAAAAATTCTGCCATTGGAAAGACTTCTACAACACAGCGCAAGGCAAAGATGAAACCGAGCCTTACCATTGGTTGCCCGACGAGATGGCCGCCTTGTTCCAGACCTCTGGCACAACCGGTACAGTGAAAAGCGTGATGCTTTCCACAGAGAACATCATGCACTCCGTGTTTCCCGACCCGCCCGTGCTCAACAATATTTCGAGCGACGATACTGCACTATGCATCTTGCCTATTTTCGCTTTCTTCGGGGCAAATACCTTGTTGCTGCCCCTATTCAATGGCTTGCGTGTCATTGTCATCCCCATTGCACCACGGAAAGAATTCTTGAAACTGCTGACCCAATATAAACCTCAGCATGTCTTCTCGGTGCCAGCCTATTGGGATTTCGTCAACGAGGAAAAAGTGGTCAAGGAAGACTTCTCCTACTTGAAATCCATCAATGTGGCGGGCGACATCTTGAACACCGCTTTTGAGAAGCGCATCAACGAGTGTCTGCACCAAGGTGGGTGCCGCTACGACCTCACGAAAGCCTACGGTATGACCGAAACGGCAGGTGTCATTTCATTTACTCCTCAAGGCAGCGAGAAACAATATGTACAAGGCTTTTCTGGTAAACCTGTGACATGTTACGAGGTCAAGACCTTTGACGATGAGATTTGCGTGAACTCGGAGATGAAGTTCCTCGGCTACTATAAAAACGAAGAAGCCACACAACAACTTATCCAAACCCACGCTGACGGCAGACAATGGCTCCACACGGGCGATATAGGCTATTTGGACGACGAAGGTAACATCTTCGTGATAGGTCGCAAAAAACGCATGATTGTCCGTCACGATGGCTCCAAAGTGTTTCCCGTGGAGATTGAAGACTGCTTGATGCAGCACCCATCGGTGGCAGCTTGTGCCGTGGTGCCCATGCATGATCCCGACCATTCGGAGAGCCATCTGCCCAAGGCCTTTGTGGTGCTTAAGAATTCCGAAAACCAAGCCACCATAAAAGAACTGATGGCCTACTGTGAGATGAACTTACCAGTTCACCTCGTTCCAGCGGCCATCGAGTTGATTGATGCCTTGCCGATGAACGGCAACGGGAAGGTTGATTACAAGAAACTGATCAAAGACTAGAAATTGACGCTAAACGTCATTCCGTACGCCATATTGCCCTGTGATTGCGGAACATTCACGGGTATAATGGCAGGTGAAAAACGACAGGAAATAGCCGTTTTTTTATTGTTTAGGTTGTAATCATCGGCAATTCTGCTAATTTTTCCAGCACCTATGCCACGAAGGACATAGCCTGTGGGGATGAGCATGTTTCCGTTGATAAAGGTTAACATACCCAAATACAAAACCACTGCTCCCCCATTTTTCGTTCCCTCGTTCTCAGTTTCATGGGCACTGAGCAATAACCCCGTTCCAACAGCCATCATTCCCAATCCACCACCAAAAGCTGCCCAACCTCCGTTTTTCAAACCATTACCCACTTTGTATAGACTTCTGCCACTGCAATAACTACCATAGATATCTTCACCAAGCAGTTGTTGAAGTTCTACATCGGAAATGGCTTTGTTGTTTTCTGCAAAACAAAGGTTATAGTTTTCACGCACCAATTCTTGTGGGGTGACGTTTTCCTGTGCCAAGGCTGCAAAACCTACAACCATCAGCATCAATGTGAATAATAGTTTCTTCATAATTATTATTTTTTTAGGTCAATATTTCGATTTCACGTCTATTGGATTAGCATAAATCCCCAAGAAAATCTCCTCCAATTCCTCGCGATTCATTTCGGGATACTCGTTCATCCAACCCATGTATTTAACGAACTTGGCCTTCTGTTCAGCAGTATAATGCTCGGCATAGGTGTCGCTACCGCTCCGCAGGTCATGGGCAATGTAGTTGTTCGGGTGTAGAAAGAAATGTGGATTGATGCGGCTGTCCATCAACTCGGCTACGCGCTTGTAGAACTCGCCCGAAGGACAGTCATTCAAGGCATTCAGATCATCTTCAGTAACCTGAGGAGCTGCATGATGCCCGTCAAAATGCTGTTGAGATCTTCGCCTGGTTTCTTCTCATAATGGCCGTTTTTCTTGGTCAGATACAGTTCCAAGGTCTTCAATTTGTCGCACGACTCCCATTCATAAGATACCGCAACAGGCACAATGTTCAACTCAGCTAATGAAACCACCCTATCGTCGCGGCGGCTCATGCCGAACATCTTGATAATGGCTGGGTCGGTGGCGTCGATGCCGTTTTTGGTGCGACCGTTGCGTTGGGCAATCCACACCGACTCATGCACTTCGGTAATGACATGACGCATGTATTCCGACATGTGCATCATGCTGTTGTAGAACTCCTTGGGCGAGCCTCCACGTTCGGTGCGGAACATCTTGTTGACCTTGCCAAAGTCAATGACAAAGGGATGCGACATCAGGTTGCTGCCGAAGGTAATCTGGCAGGTGTTTTGACCGACTTCCGTCAAGATATATTGCAAAAACATGGCATCAAGCACAATGTCGCGGTGATTGGAAACGAAAAGATAAGGTTTCTTCTCATCGATGTTTTCCAAACCCGCCCAATCGAATTGTGTTGTGGTCTTTTTCAACAAAGTTTCGATCACCTCTTTTAGCAGCCCGAGTTGGAATTCTTTCAAGGTCTTGATGCTACGGATCCTTTCACGAAGCGCCTCAGCAGGCACACCCAAATATTGGGCAATGGCGGGAATCACCTCGCTGTCGGCCATGCGTTGTGTCGCTGCGGGAATTTCGTCTGCATTGAACGGTCTGATGTCATCGAAATTGGTCGTCATCTGTTTCTCAAATCAATGAATTTAATGGGTTTGCGACTCTTTGCGGGATAGTTGATTTGCCTAATCTCATCAACGGGATGTATCTCAATGGCAGGAGCTACGCGAATGCGTGAACGGAAACTGTCTTTCAAGGTCTTGACCACATCAAACTCGGGTTCATACTTGAGGCCTATCTTCACCACCACATCATCGGTGCCAGCCTCGCTTTGGCGTACTTCGATGACATAGTTCTCCACATAGTCGGTGTTGTCCAACACATCGTTAATCGCTGGCGGATAAAGTGTGGTGCCTTTCAACTTAATCATGTTGTTCTTGCGGCCCACAAGCGGTGTAAGACGATAAGAGTTGCGGCCACACTTGCATTGGTCGACTATCTTGGCGGCGATGTCGCCCGTGCGGAAGCGCAACAGTGGCATGGCTTCCACGCCAAGGGTGGTGACTACGATTTCGCCTGGCTGGCCATCAGGAACGGGCAGACCGTCCTCTCCAATGATTTCAACGATAATCAGCTCGGGATGCACATGACCGCCAAGGCCATATTCGCATTCCGAAAAGGTCGCCCCCATTTCCGTCGAGGAATAGGTGGCAAAGAGTTGCACATCCCATTTCTCCTTGATTTTCTTGCCCAAGAGGTTGAGGTTGAAGTCTTGGTCGCGCAAGCCTTCACCGATACCTATGATGCGACGGATGCTGCTGTTCTTATAGTCGATGCCGTGCTCTTCGGCATATTGGATTAGCTTGAGGATGAATGAAGGCACACACATGATGGTGTCGGGCTTGATGCGACGGATGGTGTCCCATTGCAGCTCGGGGATGCCGTTGCCCACGCGGATGACACCCGCACCCAATTCGCGAAGACCAAGGAAATAGGCCAGACCCGCCATGAAGCGTTTGTCCAAAGTGGTCATCAGCTGCACAACATTACCTGGCTTCACACCAGCACATTCAAACGATTTCTTCTCATTGAAGGCCAGACGCTGCAAGTCCTTCTCGGAACAACCAAAGGTAACGGGGTCGCCCAAAGTGCCTGAAGTGGTGATGTAGTCGATGATTTTATCCTTAGGGCAGCATAAAAACTCATCGTTAAAGAGCTGGAGGTCTTTCTTTTCCGTGAAAGGTATTTTCACCAAGTCCTCAATATGCTTGATTTTGTCGATTTGGATGCCATAGCTCTTGAACATCCGCTGGTAGTATGGGGAATGAGCCTCCAAATAAGCCAAAGCTTTGTGCAGCAAGCCTTCTTGATAGGCTTTGATTTGTTCTATGGACTGGTATTCTATGTCGTTGGTAATCATTGTTTATGTTTTAAAATCCTATTTCTTTCAGCCATTTGACAAATTCTTCCTTCCATGCATGGCACTCGGCGCTACCCTTGTAATTGCTCATGCCAAAGCCATGGCCTCCAGTTGCATACTGGATATAACGGTGGTTGACACCTGCTGCCGTCAAAGCTTCATCCAAAAGTACGGAGTTGCGGTAGTCGACCACGGGGTCGTCGACGCAATTGACGAGGAAAATAGGGGGACAATCCTTGGGAACATGCCTCTCAAGAGAGAGCGAATCTTGCAATTTGGCATCGTTGACATGTGTATCTCCCAACAATCCCCTGCGCGAACGCTTGTGGACGCAGTCCTCCGCCATGGTGACTACGGGGTAGAGTGATGCCACGAAGGCAGGCTGCAGGCTGGTCTCGGTCACCACGCCAACTTGCTTGAGATAGTCATGGTCTTTGAAGAATGCCGCCGACAATACCAAATGACCGCCAGCCGAAAAGCCCAACATGCCGACTTTCTCAGGGTTGATATGATATTCTTCGGCATGCTCGCGCACCCATTGCAAGGCCCGTTGTGCGTCGGTCTGCATATCAGGATACTGATAGCCACGGAAAAGATAACGGTAACGCCAAGCGAAAGCAGGAACGCCCGCCGTGCGATAATGCAACACGAAAGTGGTGATGCCTTGGTCGCGAAGCCACATCGCCACTGAATCGCCTTCCACCTTTTTGTCAAGCCAATAGTAACTACCGCCTGGACAAACGATGATGGCCTTCCCGTCGGGGTTCTCGTCAGCAATAAAAGGAATCAAACCAACTTTGCGAGCGCCTTTCACACGGACATCATTCCATATCGGGATTTTTTCTTGTGCCATCGAAGTTCCTATGTAGAAAACAATTACTAAACTGGTTAACAGTGTCTTAATTCTCATTATAATTAAGTATTTTCATTACCTCTTCCTTCGTAAGTTGTCTGTATTTGTGCTGCATGTCGGCGAAGAAATCCACTTGAAAATACTCTTCATCGTAGAACGATAGCTTCGAGTTGGTGTTGGGAGTACATTCCAAATAGATAATATCTTCCAACTTCAAGTTCTTTGCTGCACAAATCTGATCGGCGAGCTTGCGGCCGGCGTAGGTCACGGAAGTGCCGGGGTTATCTTGATACAATTCTGTAACAATGACATAGGTTTTGCCTGCCACTTCCCGGATTTTCAAACCGCAGGTCGATTCCATGTCCCATTCGCCTTTAAAAGGAAATATTTCGTCGTAATAATCTGGGGAAACTTTCATTAATTTAAAAATTCAAAATTTAAGATTCTACATTCAGCATTCCTCATTCAGCATTCTTGACTATCAGCTTTTGGCTTTCGGTTCTTACATTAACATTGCGCTTGCTGCGATCCACGTCGCGACCGAACGACTTGTTGGCCAAACGGCGGTCACGCGGACGATAGGTGCCTTCCTCCATCTCACGCAAGGCCACATTGCAGAACAAGCGGAACATTTTCGCCTCTTGACTCTCGGAGGCATAGAAGCTCTTCCATGCGTACTCATAGAGGTCTTGCAACTTTTCGGGCGTCATGTGCTTAGGCTGATACACCACCTGACCGGCATTGTAATGGTCCCAGTCGAAGTCGAAGATGCGGCCTTGGCGCAACAGGTCATCGTGACCTTTGGTATGCGGGAACGGAGCAAAAATGGTGAACTCAGCCAAGTCGAGGTCAATTTCGCCCAAAAAATCAATGAGACGCTTAATGTCATCTTCGGTCTGGTTGTCAAGGCCAAAGAGGATGGTGCCTTCCACGCCGATGCCGTAGTCGTGATAGCGTTTCACGCGCTCCTTAATGTAGTCGGAGGTGTCGTAAACGGCTTGATATACATACCAAGCACCAGCTTTTGCAGCCAAGTCGAGTACCTCAGGGTCGTCTTCAATGGTGTGGCTGATCCATTTCTTCTTTAGTGGTGCGATGGCACGGAAGAGGTCCATCTCCCATTGCTTGTCTTGCGCCAATGAGTTGTCCACAATGAACAAACGGTTGTTGTCGATGCCTGCCATGTCTTCCACCACCTTGTCGACGGGACGCGGACGGAACTTGCGGCCGCCGAGATACGACACAGCGCAAGGATAGCAGCTGAAACGACAGCCACGACTGGCATTGAAGAGGTCTACCATCTGCACGCCCTTATGGTTGTACAAGTCACGCTTGTAAAGATCGCGGCGGCAGGGACCCACCGAGGCAATGTCAGGTTGGTTGCCAATGTAGTTATATATCTTTTTCAAACATCCGTTCTTCCAGTCTTGGATGACCTGCTCGGAACGACCTTCCGACTCGCCCAAAAACACGCTGTCACCATTTCTTCGGCATGCAACATCGTCGAAATGCCACCGGCAAGGACAGTTTTGCCGCGTTTGTGGTATTCGTCTGCAATGGCCCAGCCACGTTTCACCTGCGTGGTGAGCATCATAGAAAGAGCCACAAGGTCGCACTCCTCGTCAAAATCGATAGACTCCACATTTTCATCGGTAAAGGAAATGTCGACATATTCAGGCAAGGTAGCAGCAAAAGCAACGGGGCCATGAGGCGGCAGGTTGAATGTCGTCTGGCCCGGCAATTTGTTCCACTTCGGATAAATAAGCTTCAGTTTGATTGTGTCCATTTCATATTGTTGAAAGTGCAAAAATACAAAAATATATAGTTGGTTTTAACTTTTGTTGATTTTGCGTACTATGGCATTGGCCCCTACAAACGCCTCGGCCGTCTGTATGGCCGTGAGCGAAACGCCACACAAACCATGTATGTTGACATTCTGCCCTGTCAAAAACAGGTTCTTGACTTTTGTATAGACCGACATCTGCGAGAGCATAATATTGTGGCTATCCTTTAAGAAACCATAGTTTGAACCTTCCTTGTTGCCATAATAGTCACGGATGGTGAGTGGCGAGGATGCCATTACAAAATCTATTCCGTCACGGAAACCAGGATAGAGTTTTTCCAAAAAGTCAAACACTTTCTCTGTCATCATTTGTTTCCATTGTTCGTAAGCTTCTCCCCGATGACCTACTTTGGTATCTTCCCAAGGTTTGACCCATTCA
>CACXXW010000043.1 GCA_902771635.1 uncultured Bacteroidia bacterium
TGCTGCCGCAAGTCGGTTACAGCCAAGAGCAGCAATTCTTCCGCCGTCTCTTCCAAACGACGCTTCATCTCGAAGGAATGGCTCTGTACCACGGCACCGTCTTTCACCTTCATATAGTTGACATAGAAAGATTCTCCCTCATCAACATATGAAAACACCTCCACATTATGAATCGTCGCACTGACCACGGTGGAACGGCTTCGGTATTCCTCCAAGAGATCATATTTCTCCTTGATGAGTTGTGCTTCCTCAAACTCCATACGGGAGGCATAGTCCATCATGGCCGATTTCAAGCCTCGAAGCACCCACCCCAAGTTGCCTTTGATGACTTCGCGAATCTCCGAAATCATGGCGTTGTAGTCTTCTTTGGAAATCAAGCCTTCGCAGGGGCCGTTGCACTTGTGGATGTGATAGTCGAGGCAGACCTTATACTTGCCTTTTTCGACACCAACTTCCGTCAAAGGCGTGCGACAGGAACGCACCTTATAAACCTGACTGAGCAAGTCCAGCAGAATATGCGCTGTTCGCACCGAGGGATAAGGACCAAAGTACTCCGAGCCGTCGTTCACTTTTCTTCGTGTCAAGAAAACACGCGGAAAAGCCTCCTTCTTGATGCAAATCCAAGGGTAGGTCTTGTCGTCCTTAAGCATGATGTTGTAGCGCGGCTTGTACTGCTTGATCATCGTGTTCTCAAGCAGCAGTGCTTCCGACTCCGAATCGACGATGCTGTATTCAAGGTCGGCGATTTTGCTTACCAAGACGCGCGTCTTGCCGACTTGCTCCTTATTAAAATAACTGCTGACGCGGCGTTTCAGGTTTTTGGCCTTGCCGACATAGATAAGGGTACCGTTTTTGTCGAAATAGCGATACACGCCAGGCTTGTTGGGTAGCGCGGCGAGCTTTTGTTTTACTATTTCGGGCAGGTCTTGCATGTAGTTTGTTTTTAATCCCCCTATCCCCCTTTAAAGGGGGAACAGCTTATTTTATGTAAAAGCTGTTCCCCCTCAGAGAGGGGGCTAGGGGGAGTAAACTATTCTTGTTTCTTTCTCATGTGGTCCCAGCCTTGGGCTTTGATGGGAATGACATGGTTGTCGGGGGTAATCATTTCGGCCACGCCCTTGTCGTCGGTCATATAGCCGATGACGGTGACATCTGCCGACATGGTCTGTATCTTCTCGTAGTCCTTCTGGTCGATGGTGAAGAGCAGTTCGTAGTCCTCTCCCCCACTCAATGCCGCCACTGATGGCACGATTTGGAACTCCTTGGCCATCTTGTCCGTGGTCGGGTCGATGGGGATGCGCTCTTCATAAAGTTGACAACCTACGCCAGATTCCTTGCAGAGATGCAGGATTTCGGAGGCCAAGCCGTCGGAAATGTCGATCATCGAGGTAGGTTTGATACCTAAGGTCTTCAGCTGCTCCACGATGTCTTTGCGAGCTTCGGGTTTCAGTTGGCGTTCAAGCACATAATCCATGCCTTTCAGTTGGGGTTGCATGTTGGGATTGGAGAGGAACTCGGCCTTTTCGCGCTCAAGGATGAGCAGGCCGATGTAAGCACCACCCAAATCGCCCGAAACGCAGAGCAGGTCGTTCTTCTTGGCGCCGCTGCGGTAGACGATGTCCTCTTCCTTGGCCATGCCAATGACCGTGATGGAGATGACCAAACCAGTCTTGCTGCTGGTCGTGTCGCCACCCACCATGTCGACATGGTAGCGCTCGCAGGCCAAGCGGATGCCAGCATACAGCTCATCCAAAGCCTCAGCGGTATAACGACTCGACACACCTAGTCCGACTACAATTTGTGTGGGGGTGCCATTCATGGCATAGATGTCTGAAAAATTACTGACAGCCGCCTTATAGCCAAGGTGCTTCAAGGGGCAGTAGGTCATGTCGAAATGGATGCCTTCAATGAGCATGTCGACCGAGACAAGGGTGCAGTAGCCTTCGTGGTTGATGACGGCGGCATCATCGCCGACGCCTTTTAGCGAAGAAGCATTACGCAAAGGGAAGTCCTGCGTCAGCTGATCGATAAGGCCGAATTCGCCCAGTTCGTCCAATTCGGTCAAGGGTTTGTTTTCTTCTGCCATATTCTTCATTATTATTGGCTGCAAAGGTAAGTTTTTTTCCTAACTTTGCGCCATGAAAACCATCAAAGACATTTACAAGATTGGTGTAGGCCCTTCAAGCAGCCACACCATGGGCCCGCAGAAGGCGGCCTCCCTGTTTAATAGCCGTTTCCCCAACGCGGCCTCGTTTGAAGTGACACTTTATGGCAGCCTCGCCGCCACGGGCAAGGGTCACATGACCGACAAGGCCATCCTCGACACCCTTCAGGCACCCACCGAAATCGTTTGGAAACCTGATATTATCCTTCCATTTCACCCTAACGGCATGTTGTTCAAGGCTTTCGACGCGGAGAAAAACCTTCTCGGCGATTGGCAGGTGTTCAGCATAGGGGGCGGCAACCTAGCCGAAGAAGGCAAATTGGATGAATCGCCCGAGGTCTATCCACTTTCAAAGATGACCGACATACTCAACTGGTGCGAGCGCACGGGGCGCACCTATTGGGAGTATGTGTACGAATACGAGAACCAAAAGGAGATTGAGGACTACATGCTGGAGGTTTGGCAAGTAATGAAGGCTGCCGTTGAGCGCGGTCTTCAAGCTGAGGGTGTCCTTCCTGGACCGCTCAACTTGAGCCGCAAAGCCGCCACTTACCACATCAAGGCATCAGGTTACACGCACACTCTGAAAAGCCGTGGCTTGGTGTATTCCTATGCTTTGGCCGTCTCGGAAGAGAACGCTTCGGGCGGTGTCATTGTCACGGCACCGACTTGTGGGTCGTGTGGCGTGATACCTGCTGTATTATACCATCTCTCAAAGAGTTACGAGTTCACCGACCAACGCATTGTCCGTGCCTTGGTAACAGCGGGTTTGGTAGGCAACATCGTGCGCACCAACGCCTCCATCTCAGGTGCTGAGGTGGGCTGTCAAGGCGAGGTGGGCGTGGCTTGTGCCATGGCTGCCGCTGCTGCCAATCAGTTGTTTGGGGGAAGTCCAGCCCAAATCGAATACGCCGCTGAAATGGCGCTTGAGCACCACTTGGGCATGACCTGCGACCCTGTTTGCGGTCTTGTCCAGATTCCTTGCATCGAGCGCAATGCCTACGCCGCTGCCCGTGCCCTCGACTCCAACATCTACTCCACCTTCTCCGACGGCCACCATCGCGTGTCGTTCGACAAAGTAGTGGAAACAATGAAAGAGACCGGAAAGGATTTGCCATCTCTTTATAAGGAGACTTCGCAGGGTGGTCTCGCTAGAGATTACAGCCAAATGCAATAAATGCCTTTGCTTATCTGAAAAAACCATTAACTTTGCAGAAAAACAGCTTCATTGATGACTTTTAAAGAGTATCGAAAACTAACAAAAACCACCTCTATAAACTGTCTAAAAATCAGTGGCATCATTTTTTCCATCTGCTTTTGCATCATCTATATCCTAACAGAAGCATTATCAACTCCCTTCCTGAAAAACCTTTTAATGATAGTCATCTGTATCTTACTAGGAAATCTTTTTGGAGTATATATCTGGCTTTTAGCTATTCTCTCTTCATTCGCAAAAGTAAAGAGGTTATCCAAACTATTGGATGAATTACCAAAAAACATCAAGGATTTCTACGACATTTCGTTGCTACTCACAACGAAAGATGAAAAAAACAATTATCCTGATTGTAAAGTAGTTAGTTTCAAGACCAACTATCCGTTTGAATTAAACTGCGACCGATATCATATATACCTAAAATTATACTACCCGTTTAATTCTGTAGAAAACCTTATACAAAACAAATCTGAAATCAACCAAAAATACAAAGAAGAGCAGATTGAATTATCAGGATTTAATTTCGTGGAAAAATCAAAACGAAAAGAATGGCATCTTATGACCCAAGATGACTTGGAAAAACGGATAAAACATTTAATTGAAATATCAGAAGCTGAAGACAGACAGATCATATAGTAACAAAGGCGAAGCCCAAACAATGTGCTTCGCCTTTTTGTTGTGGTCCCACTAGGGCTTGAACCTAGGACCTACTGATTATGAGTCAGTTGCTCTAACCAACTGCGCTATGGGACCGCAAAAAAACAAGGCCAAAACGAAGATTTCCTCCTTTTTTCTTGCTTTTTGCGCTGCAAATTTACAATTTTGCACCGAATTAGACTGAAATTTTCTCAAAAATGAGCGCAAAAATCAAGAATATCATCTTTGACCTCGGCGGCGTGGTCCTCGACATTGACGAAAGCATTGTTTATAAAGAACTCGAAAAAATGGGCATCAGTACTTCTGAACTTGCTCATTCCAAGGAGTTTATAGACATCATGAGCAAATTCGACACAGGCATCTACACTGCCCCCACCTTCCGCAAAAAAACCAAAGCCCTCCTTGGACTAGAGAAAATGACCGACAAAAGGTTTGATGCCATTTGGAACGCCATGCTCTTGGACATTCCCCGCGAACGCATCGCTGCCCTGGAACAAATCAGAAAGCACTACAAGATTTTCTTGATGAGCAACTCGAATGTAATCCATTACGATTTGTATGTCAGGGACTTGCAGCTGCGCTTTGGCTACAATGAGTTTGATGAACTGTTCAACAAGTCGTATTTTTCCTTTGCCGAGCATCTGGAAAAACCCGACCCGCGCTTCTTTGAGCTGATTCTTGACCATGAAGGACTATTGCCTGAAGAGACACTCTTCATCGATGACACAGCAGCAAATATCGAGGTTGCCAAGTCATTGGGCATCAATACCTATCATATTAGCCGTGAAGAGTTGGTGCGCAACTTGTTTGAGAAAGGGGTTTTGAAGGAAGGGGGTATTTGACTATGGCTTATGGCCTATGACTCTGGCTATAGACTAGTGGCCAAAAGCCATAGTCATAGGCCATAGTAAACACAGATATCATCCAAAATAGCAAAAACTTCACTTACCGACATAGTTTCCATTAGCCTTAACTTGAACGGCTTGAAATTCGGCAACCCCTTAAAATACGAGGCCCAGTGCTTCCGGATTTCCAATAAAGCAATGTGTTCGCCCTTCCACTCGATGGAACGCTGCAAATGAATTTTGCTCACCCGTACGCGCTCTGCCACATCTGGCAAGGGTAGTTCCTCTCCTGTCTCCAAATAATGTCGAACCTGGCTGAAAATCCATGGATTGCCGTAGGTAGCGCGACCAATCATTAGTCCGTCCACGCCGTAGGTGTCCTTGAAATACTTCGCTGAAGGCCCGTCCACCACATCGCCATTGCCGATGATGGGTATGTGCATGCGGGGATTGTTTTTCACCGCTCCGATGAGGGTCCAGTCGGCGGGCTCGCTGTATTTTGTGGTACGCAGGCGGCCGTGGATGGTCAAGGCGGCGATGCCCACATCTTGCAGACGTTCGGCAATGTCGACAATTTCGCGGTGCTCGTTGTCGTAGCCTAAACGGGTCTTCACTGTCACAGGTGTGTTCACTGCCTCCACAACGGCCTTGGTGATGGCCACCATCTTAGGGATGTCATTCATGATACCTGATCCCGCGCCTTTCGAAGCCACTTTCTTCACCGGACAGCCAAAATTGATGTCGATAATGTCGGGATGGGCGGTCTCGGCATAACGCGCCGCCTCCACCATAGGCTCGACGGCATTGCCGAAGATTTGAATGCCTACGGGACGCTCGAATTCCTCGAAATCCAGCTTCTTGATACTCTTCACCGAATCGCGGATAAGACCGTCGGCGGATATGAATTCCGAATAAACCACATCGGCGCCAAACATCTTGCAGACATAGCGGAACGGAGGATCTGACACATCTTCCATGGGTGCGAGAAGTAAGGGATAATGATTGAATTCGAGATGAGCGAGTTTGTACATTGAGGTATTTCTATTAAATCGGCCCTTCGATGCTTCGACTTTGCTCAGCAACCTCGGGCTCAGGGGCCTTTGCTTTTTCGTTGCAAAATTACAAAAAGTGTATCTTTGCAGCAAAATAAACTGCTTATGACAGACAACTTGAAACAATCTTCGGGAATGATAAGAATTCTCCTCTTTTTGGTTATCTTATTGATTAGCGGTCTGATAGGAGTCGCAGCATCAGCCATATTCATTTTTGTAGGCGATACAGGAATGAAAATCGGTCAAGGCATCAGTTCCATTTTCATGTTCGTGGTGCCGCCCATCGTGTATTATTTCATCACACGCAAGGAGCATCAAATGCACGACTTGGGTCTCCGCAAACTCACGCCGCCGTGGTGGCTTATATTAATAGGTGTGGCCGTAATGTTCGTTTCCATACCCGTCACCACCAGCCTGACCACTTGGAACGAAAGCATGAACCTTGGGGGCGCTTTTGCCAAGCTTGAGGAGTATATGAAAGCCTTGGAAGAGACGGCACAAGCCGCTACCGAAAAAATGCTGAATGTCACCACCTTCGGCGGAATGCTGTTCAACTTGGTCATCATTGCATTGATACCTGCCGTGGGTGAAGAACTGACATTCAGAGGCGTATTGCAGCAGTCGCTGACGCGAAAGATGAACCCGCATGTCGCCATCATCCTTTCGGCGGCCATCTTCTCCTTTATCCATTTCCAGTTCTACGGGTTCTTGCCCAGAATGTTTCTCGGAATGTTGTTAGGTTATATGTTCTACATCACCAACTCGCTATGGACCAGTATGTTGATGCACTTTGTCAACAATGGTGCGACCGTTGTCCTCTATTACCTAGACAACATAGGGATGCTTGAAGACGCAGAGAGTTTTGGGGAAACGCAAAATGTACTGATTATCGCGGTGAGCGCGATGATTACGATTGGACTCATCGTATGGAGTTGGAAAAAGGCTCAGCCCAAGCGACCCGTCGAGGCTGCTCCCATAGTTCCTCCTACAGAAAACGATTAAAGGAACTTGTCCAAGAAGATGAACGGCATCAGCGACTCAACGCCGTCGAAGACCATGATGGGTCCTGTGTCGCCTTGGCAAAGCACGCGCAGTGGCTGTTTCGACACCTGCTCCACCTCCACCATCACCTGGCGGCAAGCCCCGCAAGGGGCTACAGGTTCCTCGATGCTCTTGGAAGCCGACCACGCCGTTACTGCCAATGCCTCAAAAGGAACGCCTGGATATTGTGCCATGGCAGCAAACATCGCCACCCTCTCGGCGCAGAGACCACTGGGATAGGCTGCATTTTCGACATTGTTGCCCAACACGACGGCTCCATTGGCCAATCGTAAGGCGGCACCCACATTGAACTTGGAATAAGGCGCGTATGCATTGCGAGCCGCCTCGTGGGCACGACGCATCAACTCGGCATCCTGCTGCGGCAGCTCTTCCATTGTGTCATATACCTCATAGGGGCAGACAAATTGTTCTTTCCTCATGATTGTTGGTATTGTTGCTGCAAAGATAAAGAAAACTTTTGAATTATTGAATCTCAAAGCAAATCTAACACTAATCTCTCATAGAAGGATAGTTGTTCCAAAGGGATTCCCTTCGGGAATGGAATACCACAAATTTAACTAGCGGCGGCTTATTTCGTTTACAATGCGTAAGTTTATCCTGCCGCCGCAAAACACAGAATTCTTTATGCCATTCCCGAAGGGAATCTATTCATGACGGGAAACAGGGCTGGCAAACAACAGCAAAGACACAAAAAAGGCAAACAAGGTGGCACCTGCTTGGGTCTCCAAAGTGTCCTCGGGAAACATCGAAAGCAACATGATGGTGAGAAACACCATAAACAGATAAGTGTGGTTACGCTTCGATGAAAGCCAAGGATAGAGGAGCACGAACAGGAAAAACACTAAACCCACTATGCCGAAAGCCACCGCGATGGCAAGATACTGATTGTGAGCACGGAAACGGAATTCCTCTTTCAACGGAGAATGAATCTCATCATAGGTCTGGGCAAAAGCCTGAGGCACATCACCCGTACCCACACCGAACCAAGGATACTGTTTGATGATATGGAGCGAGGCCCTTGTAAACTCAATGCGCTGCGCCAAAGACCCTCCGTTGGGGTTGTTGAAACGGCGATAAAGGTTATACTCGAACAGCGTCGAAGAAAGGCGGGCATGAATTCCAGGATGTTTCCAGTTGTTGTAGTTGGCTACACCCTGCTCTATATTTCGGATGTCTTCATCGGTCAAGGCCATCACGCCTTCGGCATCCTTGCGAAGGTCTTTGGAGGTAAGATAACGCGCCAAAGTTGTCTCAAGGTTTTCGCCACTTGCCGTTGTACCTTCCAAAGGCATGTCGCTGCGCATAGACCATGCCTCACGCAATTCGTTACGATTGAAATACAGCCCTACATACTTGCCATCCTCTACAGGAAAGCAAATCGTATCGTGCCAATAATAATTGCCCTGAGCGGTTTTCTTCTCCAAAGTGCTGAAATCCACAGGTTTCACCTCTATCAAAGGTTTGACGACAGACATCAACACTGCCACAAAAGCCGCTATTGCACCGATAGCAAAGAGCCCAATGGCAATGCGCCATCCCCTACCCCTTTTCCATTGCAGGAAAGCATAAACAGCTGAAGCGATGACAACAGCTGCCAGTATGACATAGCCCGACAAGGATTCAAAGATGTAGATTTGATAGATGAACCATAGCAGAAGGAACCATTGCAAGAAACGGTCAATGGCTGTTTTTATACCAAAGGCTGGAGCTGGATCCTTAGCTGTAGACGGCCCTTCGACCCTTCGAGGGGCCTCAGGAACCGTAGGCTCAGGGACCTGCTTAGACAGGGTCGTTGAGCCTGCCGAAACGCCCCGATGATAAAGGTACCATCCAATAATGGCGATGCAGAAGACAATGTTGAGGCAAAAGCGAATGTGGCTGATGAAATGGGAAATCTCGCGGACATCCTCATAGTTGTGCTGCACGTAACGAATGAAACTGAACTGCGTGGCGATAAACACCGAAAGCACATAGACAAGCATTACTATGTTGAAACGCTTGCGGTCAAGGGGTTCCATGCTCGACAGCACAAAAGGCATCACCAAAATGGGCAGCTTTACGCGGAGGTCTTTCAGGGCATACTGGAAATCAGAAGTCCAGAGCAGACCAACAACATGCATGAGGTAGAAAGCAACCAGGAGGACGGCGGCTTTGTTGTGGAAGAAGCGGGAAAGTTTTGTTTTTATCCCCCCGCCCCCCTTAAAAGGGGGAGTAAGGGCATCAACGAACCAGACGATGAAAAGCCAAAACTGCGACATGCCCATCAAGAAGGGCGACAGCGTGAGTCCCACCGCCACCATCAGCAACCCCAACAAGTAGGCTTGATTCAGATAGGGTCGTATGGAAGCCTTCGAGGTCATTATTTGCCACTCAGAATGGTGTGGTATTCATCTTTGCCGTTGGTGTTGAGCAGGATTTCAAAAGCACGTTTCAAGTCGGGGTCGTCGTTCAACGAAGTGACAATACGACCCTTTTGATAATAGTAACGACCCACAATCTCCGAACGCAGCAACTCCTCAATGTCCTTGCGGTTGCTAAGCAGGTCTTTGTCTTTCTCGGCGGCGAGGTTCTTCTCCAAAAGGTCAATCTGCGGCTGAATCTTGTCGAGATAACCTTCATCCTTTGCAGTCTTCTTCAACTTCGCAATAGCTTTCTCGCTCTCAGTGGTATAGCTGAACTTCTTGTCTTTCACAAACTTCATAAAGTCCTGATAGGTGGCTTCATCAATCTGGAAGCGGTCGGCGGAATCGATGCTCTTATGCTCGCTGTAGTACTTGTTGGCATAGTCGAAGATGTAGTTCTTGGCATAGAGATAGGCCGTCACAGTAGCATAAGGGTCGCGGTCGACTTTCACATCGGGCATAATGCCGTGACCTTCATAGACTGTGCGACCGCCCATGGTCTTGAAAGCTTTGCCAAGGGTGTCTTTCTTCATTTGGGTGGTGTCTTTCTTGTGCGAATAGTCGATTTCCTGAATGCACCGCCCACTCGGGATGTAATAATGCGCCACCGTGACTTTCATCTGCGTATTGTAGCTCAGAGGCAAGATATTCTGCACCAATCCTTTACCGAATGTCCTTTGACCGATGATGACACCACGGTCATAATCCTGGATAGCACCTGCCACAATCTCACTGGCCGAGGCACTGTTGCCATCGACAAGGATAGCCAAGGGAATTTCCAAATCAACAGGATCGTTGGTAGTGGGGTGCATGCTGTTGGCATTGGCAGCCTTACCCTTCATCGAGACAACAGCTTTGCCTTTGGGGATGAATAAGTTGACAATATCAACAGCTTCATTCATCAGACCACCTCCATTGCCGCGCAGGTCAAGGATGAAACCTTTTAGCTGGCGGTCTTTGCGCATTTCCATGAACTTCTCCTTCAACTCCCGAGCCGCATCGCGAGTAAAACCACTCAGTGAGAGATAGGCTATACCGTTGTCGAACACTTTATAATAAGGTATGTTGTCGATTTTCACTTTTTCGCGCTTCAGCTTGATTTCCAATGGTTTATCTTGACCATAACGTTTAAGCTTAATCGTCACCTCAGTGCCAGGTTGTCCCTTCAGCAGGTCGCTGACCTCTTGGGTGTTCTTTTTCTTGCAGTCTACGCCGTTCACCTCTAGGATGACGTCGCCCGCGATGAGGCCTGCTTTCTGTGCCGGCCACCCATAGTAAGGCTCGGAGATTCTCGTGAACTCTCCGTCATATTGGATGACAGCGCCGATGCCACCGTACTCGCCCGTGGTCATGAACTTGGCGTTCTCGATGTCAGACTCTGGGATGAAGACCGTATATGGGTCAAGACCATCGAGCATGGCTTTGATGGCAGCCTCATTGAGTTCGCCTGGGTTGATTTCATCGACATAATTGAGGTTGAGCTCGCGCAGGAGGCTGTTATAGATGTCGAGGCTCTTGGCGATTTCGAAGTTGTTCTGTTTCTCTTGGGCGACGAGGCTCAGGGAGAGGCACAGGGTTGTGATTAAAGCGACAAATGATATTCTCTTCATTTTATTCTATTATTCAATTACTATGTTTAGTTTCCCCTTCTGGGAATGGAGTATTTTCTTTTTAAACTGCGGCGGCGAAAACCACTTACCCAAACACAACATTTACAACCGCCGCCATAAACTAATAGACTCCCCTCCATTCCCGAAGGGGAATCCCCAGCTATGGCACTGGGTCGTATCCACTACCGCCCCATGGGTTGCAGGAGAGGATGCGCTTGAAGGTGAGCCAGCCACCTTTGAAGAAGCCATATTTCTGAATCGCCTCGATGCCGTAGTTGGAACAGGTGGGTATGTAGCGGCAGCTCTTTCCAATGAATGGCGACAGCGTCACCTGATAAATCCGAATCAAGAGGATCAGGAACTTGGCGGGAAGTTGGGCAATGCGTTTCATGGTTGGCGAGCTACATACTTCTTAATCAACTCATTGACGGCTTTACGGGTCTTCTCGAACACCTCTTCATAGCTGTGGATGACCGTAGCCGTATAGACTAACGCTACATCCAAGGAAATATTATCTCTTTCGCAGATTTCGTAAAGTGGAGCCTTGTTACGCCGCCAAGTTTCGCGAACTAACCGTTTCACGCGATTTCGCTTGAAGGCATGATGGAAGCGTTTCTTCGACACCGAAACCAGCAACCGGACGGTAATTGGACGGCTTTCATCGTGTCGAAACAGGAAAACAACCCGAAAAGGATACACGGAAAAGCCTTCGCCTTTGTCGAAAAGCGCTTGAATGTCGTTATCTTTGCAGATACGCTCGTATTTGGGGAGTCCCTCCGTAGCCGTCATTGGTTAAAACGCTTTGGAAGACAAGTATTTATTTCTTCTTGCTCTTCTTGTACTCGGCAGCGATATACTCCTCAATGGCCATAGTCATTGAAGGAGCCGTCTGTGTAGGTGCACGGAAATTAAGTTCAAAGCCAGCATCTATAATGGCTTGGCAGGTGGCCTCGCCAAAACCACCGATGGCAACCTCCTTCTGTTCGAAATCGGGGAAGTTCTCTTTCAGCGAGTGGATTCCGGCAGGGCTGAAGAAGACCAACATGTCGTATTCGTTGATTTTCACCACATCCTTCAAATCGGCAGGCACCGTGCGGAACATCACCGCCTTGGTGAAATTCAACTTGGCGGCGGTCAGCAGGTCGATGGTCGAGTCGGAACTGATGTCGGAGCAGCAATAAAGGTATTTCTCATCCTTGTGCTTCTTCATGATGTCGATGAGATCATTCAAGGTCTGGTTGCCATAGAACACCTTACGCTTGCGGTATTGCACATAACGTTGCAGGTAGAAGGCCGTCGACTCATTGATGCAGAAGTATTTCAACGTTTCGGGAACAGCGTAGCGCATTTCCTTGGCCACCCTAAAGAAATGGTCGATGGCGTTGCGGCTGGTAAGGATGATGGCTGTGTATTCCGGAAGTTTGATATGTTCTTGACGAAGCTCGCTTGCCGTGACATCATCGAGTTTGATGAATTTCTCGAAAGTGAAGTTCACACCATACTTCTTCATCATGTCGGCAAAGGGCGTCTTCGAAATGTCGGCAGGCTTGGGTTGTGACACCAAGATTGACTTAATCTTCATCTTTTTCTTCTCATTTTAAGAACTAAAAACGTTCAATTTTTCCCACATCCAAGTTGTGTAACTCATTAAAAAACAGTTCCCTGACTAAAGTAACGCCAGCCTGCGGTCACGAGTGTTGCAACGGGTGCGATTTCGAGGGCGCAAAGATACAAAAAAATATAAAACGTGGACATTTTTGTTGCAACTCTCGTTTCAATAATGCCCAAAACCAGCCTGAAAATGGCCGCCAATCCCAATAAACCAATGCCAATCCAAACAAAATATTTTGTTGGATTATAAATCAAAAGCAGCACGACAGGCATCATCACGATGAGGGTGAAAATGGATATGGAAAACTGGACCGACATTTGCCGATCAACCGTGTCGCGGGTCTCGAAGAGCCAATTGACAAGATGCAGCATCAGATAACGGAGTAGCACCCATCCCGTCATACAACCACAAATGGTCCAAAACATCGACCAACTGTTGTAAGACAGCACATCATGCGACAAAACCACACAACTCTTTTGCACAAAGAGCGCCATAAGGAGGATGTACCCCATAGTGAACGAAACGCAAAGGAAACTGCGCACAGGATTCCACTCTCTCAGCAACTGGTTGGTGTGAGCCACGCCACCCGGCACCGACAAAACCTGACGGAACTGGCGAGGATAGAGTTGCTTGTTGAGAACGATGAGCAACAGCAATACGCCCAACAAGGCCAAATTCCAGCCCTGAAGGATTTCATAGCTCATGCGCACCAAAGGCGTCAGTGTGCCATCAAAACCCGACGTGATAAAACTCGGCACCACACTATCGCAGGCAATGGTATCGACAGGCTGCACTGTGTCAACGGCTTGAGTCGTCTGCGCAAAGGGATGATAGAATATGTCGGGGTACTGTGGCATGAATTTCTTTCAAAATTGCGCTGCAAAAATAATGCATTATTTGCAAATCAAGGCAAAGTTTTCCTAACTTTGCAGGTCTAATTTCTGAAATCATCAATTAAACAATAATCAATCAACAATTAAACAACTGAATATGGATTTAATGCAAGAAATCATTGCCAATGCCCAAGCACAAGCAGCGCATTGTGCTCCCCGAGGGCGACGAGCCCCGTACCCTGAAAGCCGCCGATCGCCTTTTGGCTGACGGTGTCGCCGACATCATCCTCATCGGTCCCGCCGAGAAAATCAAGGAAATGACCGCAGAATTTGGTCTCCAGAACATCGGCAAGGCCCGTATCATCGACCCGAAGAACAACCCCGACAAGCAGAAATATGCAGATTTGCTTTACGAACTCCGTAAGGCCAAGGGCATGACCCCCGAACAAGCCGACGACTTGGCCCAGAACTTCATGTATCTCGGCATCCTGATGGTCAAAGCTGGTGAGGCCGACGGTCTTGTCAGTGGTGCCCGTAGCACCACAGGTGACATGCTCCGTCCTGCCCTGCAAATCATCAAGACCGTGCCTGGCGTGACCTGCGTCAGCGGTGCTTTCACGATGTTCCTGCCCGAAGGATGCCCCTACGGCACCAACGGCCGCATGGTCTTC
>CACXXW010000044.1 GCA_902771635.1 uncultured Bacteroidia bacterium
ATTATTGGACACGTGGAGGCTTCGGATGTGAAGCGGCTGACGATAAAGAGTGAGTTTGGAGAGTTTGAATACTAATACAATGAAAAAGGTTCTTCTATTCGCAACAATATTATTGCTTGTGATTAACGGAAAAAGCCAAGAAGTTTTCAGCACATTCTTACCTAACAGCCCTTATTTTGAAGGTCATAATATACCTAACCCCGAGTTCCAAGTTGACCATATTTTATGGAATTGGTGGAAAATCGAACAATCTACTACAGGTCACGAATATCGATATTTCATTCAACAAAAGTCTGATTTCGTCTATCTTCCCAATGGAAAAATCAGCATAATAAACGACTATGAGCTTGACAACGCTAATGACTGGAAACCATCTGCAAGATATTTTTTCGATTATGATGATAATAATAGGCTTCAATCATGCAGGATGGAAGAAAAAAATGACAATGGTTGGCAATATCGCTGGGAATACGATTATTCATACGATAAACAAGACCATTTGATTTACATGTTAGAGGATATTTATGTGTTTGGTCAAGATGACCATACACAATTGGAATTCCTTTATTCATATAATGATGAAGGCCTATTGGTTGATGAAATATGGAGATTGATCAATACGAATCAGATATATTACCAATGGAAATATACTTATGATAATGGCCTTTTGAGCTCCAAATGCGAACAATATTATGGCTACAATTGGTCCTTAGAAACCTATACTTACGAAAATGGCCGTCTTTCAAGCTCCTTACTACAAATGTATAATAACTCCTTAAGTTGGTATGACCACGGAAGATCGTTTTATGAATATGACGAGACGGGCACCATAACGACCATAACAAGACAAATAATGGATACTGTATGGATTAATTACGACCGAAACACCCGAACTTATTTGGAAGACGGCACTCTTGTTCAAGATTACTTTGAAGTATGGCAAAATAATGAATGGGTTGCAAAAAGAGCTTGCGACTATATAATTGACGATTTTGGGAA
Organism: uncultured Bacteroidia bacterium; assembly: GCA_902771635.1. GTDB lineage: Bacteria > Bacteroidota > Bacteroidia > Bacteroidales > F082 > Limimorpha. Next base: position 1,000 of record CACXXW010000044.1, read on the forward strand.
CTGCGTTGATGCACAATGGAAAGTATATTTCAATAACGATTGGGTATCAAGTCAAAACAATTACGGAACCTCTGCTTTTTTCAACCATGCCCAATCATGTGTCTCATCCGAACTAAGGGATATACATATCACGTATACCCATCTTGGCATAAACGAGAATACATGGCCCGTCTCCATTTATCCGAATCCCGGAAAAAACACCATTAATATCCGAACAAATACTCCAATTTCCAATATAGAGTTTTATGATCAAACTGGTCATCGGGTTTTTATAATAGAATCGCCCAACGACATTATCAACATTTCTAATTGGCCCTCAGGTCTTTATTTTTGGAAAGCCAATTCTGATGATTATACCACTATAACTGGTAAATGGGTGAAAGAATAATTAAAAAGCAATGGACATCTTCGAAAAACTCAAGACAATAAAACACCAAGAATAACCCATTAACCAATCAACTTTGGAATCTTTTTATTGACGAATTTTGGCAAAAACACCATTTTTCGTCAATAATTTTGTATTTTTGCGAAGTATTGAAAAACAAAAGTCATGACAACGCTGAGTGTAACCATAGACGACACCAACAAGCTCCAGATGTTCTTGGATTGGCTCCGCTCCATCACCTTTGTAAAAAAGGTAGAAGTTAGCACATCCACCAAAGGTAATTTCGAAGAAGTTGCTAAAGTATTAGAACAACTTCCCGAAGGTGGAATCACAAGAGTAATATCTGATCCAACAGAATGGCAAAGACAACAACGCGATGAGTGGTAAAACTTTTCTTCTCGACACTAACATCATCATTCATCTTTCGTATGGAGAGTTGAATACATCAGATTTTTCTTCAAGTGGCGATAGGCTTTGCATTTCAGCCATCACATATATGGAAGCCCTTGGTTATCCGTTCAAAACCAAAGAAGATGAATCTTTTGTCAAAATGCTATGTAACTCTTTCGACCTCTTTGATTTGACAAAACCTATCATAGAGAAAACTATTGAAATCCGAAAGAGATCCAAAATAAAACTTCCAGATGCCATTATTGCTGCAAGTGCGTTGGTTAATAACGCCGCGCTTGTTACCAACAATGTGAAGGATTTCAAGACAATAGATGGAATTAGCATTATCAATCCTATTGCAGACTAATAGCATCTATGGACATTACCGAGAAATTAGAAACAATAAAGCACCGCTGGGAGGAAATGGGCGAACAGCTCGCCGATCCTGCCGTGGCTTCCGACATGAAGAAGTTCGTGAAGCTCAACAAGGACTATAAGGACTTGGAACCTATCGTCATGGCCTTCAAGGAATACAAGACGCTGAAAGCCAACGTAGAAGAAGCCAAGGAAATCCTGGCAACAGAGAAAGATGAGGAGATGCGCAAGATGGCCCAAGAGGAGTTGGACACCGCCCAAACACGTATCGAACAATTGGAGCAGGACATCCGCGTGATGATGATCCCCAAAGACCCGCAGGACAGCAAGAACGCCGTTATGGAAATCCGTGCGGGCACAGGCGGCGATGAAGCCTGCCTCTTTGCCGGCGACCTGTTCCGCATGTACTCCAAGTTCTGCGAAAACCGTGGCTGGAAGGTCGAAGTGACCAGTGTGAGCGAAGGTGCCAGTGGTGGATACAAGGAAATCGACTTCACCGTGACGGGCAACGGTTGCTATGGTATCCTAAAGTTTGAGTCGGGCGTGCACCGCGTGCAGCGTGTGCCTAAGACCGAGGCCCAAGGACGTATTCACACCTCCGCCGCTTCGGTGGCCGTATTGCCCGAAGCCGAGGAGTTTGACGTAGAAATCAACGAGGGTGAGATCAAGTGGGACACCTTCCGCTCCTCAGGTGCCGGCGGACAGAACGTGAACAAGGTGGAATCGGGCGTGCGCCTGCGTTATATGTGGAAAAATCCCAACACAGGTGAGATGCAGGAGATCCTCATCGAATGCACCGAGACCCGCGACCAACCCAAGAACCGTGAGCGCGCCTTGGCACGACTGCGCACACGCATTTACGACATGGAATACCAGAAATACATCAGCGACATCTCCGCCAAGCGCAAGACCATGGTCTCAACTGGCGACCGCTCGGCGAAGATCCGCACCTACAACTACCCCCAAGGCCGCGTCACCGACCACCGCGTGGAAGGGTTGACGGTCTATAACCTCGCCGCTGTCATGGATGGCGACTTGGATGAGATTATCAACCGCTTACAGATGGCAGAAAACGCTGAAAGACTGAAAGAAAACATTGAATCGTAATGAATCGGCCCTTCGACGGGCTCAGGGACCTTCACTTATTGCATATAAAACACAAACATTATGAATAAACACCAGTTATTTGAGCAAATCAAGAAAAAACAGTCGTTCCTTTGCGTCGGCTTGGATACCGACATCAACAAGATTCCGCAGGAAATGTTGGCTATGGATGACCCTATCTTTGATTTTAACAAACAGATTATCAACAAGACAGCTCCCTACGCAGTGGCCTACAAGCCTAACACGGCTTTCTACGAAGTGTATGGTTCCAAAGGCTGGCAGAGCTTAGAGCGCACCATCCAATACATCAAGAACAACTATCCCGATGTCTTCATCATCGCGGATGCCAAGCGCGGCGACATCGGCAACACCTCGGCCAACTACGCCAAGGCCTTCTTCAACACTTTGAAAGCCGACGCCTTGACCGTGGCTCCCTATATGGGCAAGGACTCCGTGGAACCTTTCCTCAACTTCGAGGACAAATGGGTCATCCTCTTGGCCTTGACCTCCAACAAAGGCTCACAAGACTTCCAATACCTCAATGTTGGCGAGCGGATGTTACACCAACAGGTGCTGCAAACCGCTACGACTTGGGCCACTTCTGAACAGCTGATGTTCGTGGTCGGTGCGACACATCCCGAGGAGTTGGGCGAGATCCGCAAGATGTTGCCCGACTATTTCTTCCTCGTGCCCGGCGTGGGTGCCCAAGGCGGCGACTTGCAGGCTGTGGCGCACAACGGCTTGAACGATGAATGCGGTTTGCTGGTCAACTCGTCGAGAGGCATCATCTATGCTTCGAATGGCAGTGATTTTGCCGTTAGGGCTGGTGAGGAAGCGAAGAAATTACAGGTACAAATGAGTGCGTTGCTGAAGGAGAAAGGATTGGTTTAATCCCCCCGCCCCCCTTAAAAGGGGGAGTCGCGCGCACAAGCTTTCTGGATTGCTTCGTTCCTTGCAATGACGAAAAAAGCCGCCTCGATTGAAGCGGCTTTTTTCGTTGCATTCAGCAGACCGATTAACGGGCCACTGAGAAGGTGCGGTTCAACACGGCACCGTCGTTGGCACGAATGCGGAGGAAGTAAATGCCATTGTTCAGGCTCTCCGTACTCAGTTGGATGCCATCACCATTGACTTCCTGTGTCATCACACACTGACCAATGGTGTTGTAAACCTCCAGGCTCTTCATGCCTTCACCTTGGATGTTGAGGATGCCAGAAGTCGGGTTAGGATAGATCTTCACGCTCTCTCCGAACTCAGCAACACCTTCCGTCCAAGTTTGGAAGGTAGTCTCAGCTCCATAGTAGGTTTCGCCGTTTACGACAGCGAAAGCTCTCACCACATAAATGCTGGTGTGTTCAAGTTCATCGGTCGAACCAAGAATCTTTTCGAATTCGTTAAGCACGCCAGGGATAATCATAGGTTCGGAACTCGTCACCTTGCGGCACTCGAAGCCCACCTGATCGGGATAACCTTCGTATACCAATGAAGAGATGAAGTCAGCGTGGGTATAGGTCACGTTTTCGACCTCGGTTGTACCGACTTCAACTGTAGCCTGAGGACCTCTCACTGAAAGCAGATGCGAGGCTTCAGTGCCAAACTGGCCATTGTTTTCATCGCCGAAGAGCACGTTGCCTTCGCTGTCCTTCACAATGTAGTAGCCATGTCCATACGAACAGCAGATGCCATTTTGGCCACCATCATGGATGGTGAAGGTAACGCATTCGTTGGCGGGAACAGTGACATACTCGATATGAAGTTGGGTAGCAGTTGCGCTAGCAAGCGTGGCATAAGGACCTCCTGAAGCCAGGACGGTGCCGTCGGAAGCTTTGAACGACCAGGTAATTTGAGCGCCATACTTATCCTGCATCAAGTCGAGGCGAACTTCCACCTCATCTTCTTCGGTCTCAAGCTCTGCCCATTCCGTGCAAGTGATTGATCCCGATCCCGTGTTATTGTAAGATGCACCATTGGCTTCGATGATGGTAGCGTTCACAGTATGCGTGCCAAAAGGCACATCCATGGTGGTAAACAGTTTTTCACCGCCATATTGAGGCATCTCACCTTCCCAATTGATGGTCTGGGTTTGACCTTCCATTTCAACTTCAACAGTCATGCTAGTGATAGTTTCCGTACCCAGGTTCTGAACGTTCACCTCGATTTCCTTGTTGTGCATACAAGTGGTGCCGCCGGCTTGAGCGACTGACATCACAGCAGGATAAATCGGCTCATCGCTTCCAAAGACCTGTTCAAGTTGGCAAGCGTTCAAGATAGGACGTGTTGGTGTGCCTTGGTAACGCTCAGTGACAAATGCAAGGAAATGAATGTGGTCAAGAACTACATCAGCGCCATTGGGAGAACCAATGACTTCAGGAATCTCGTATTGATAGGTTCTGGTAATCAAAGTTCCCTGTGTGGTGGGAGAAATGGGATCACCCCAAACACTCTCATTAACCACATCACGCATCGTATGCATGTGGACATACTGATTACCAATCCATTGTGAAGGATTGTAGTTGCCATAGTCGGCCTGAGAACCCAAAATACTATCCTGCAGCATGGCTACAGTCAGGTAGTTCTCATCAACCGTGCTATTGCCCGTGTAATACACTTCGACGGTAATCGTGGCCATACGAGTTTGCGGATTGATAGCGACAAAGCCTGCAACATTGCATTCAGCGGCTTGGCTCAATTGGGTATTGGTCAAACTTGCCCATTGTCCTCTATCGGCAGCAGTGCCAGAGTGACGATTCACAACACCGGTGGGAATACCATCAAAGCTAAAACCATTGGAAAGGGCAGTGCCATCGGGGCAGTTAAGATTGGGATAGCTAGTAGGTGACAAGCCCGTGCAATGGAGATTCATTGCCCAGACTCTACCTGGGTGAGAGGCCATGATTTGGTTTGCTCTGGCATGGCCGTCAGTGCAGTAGCCGCAGTTACGGCCAGTGAACTCTTCGAGGATGACGTTCCTGTTGGCAGGTTCTGTTGATACATACTGCTGGGCTTTCAGCGAGAAAGTGAAGGCCAGCAAAGCCATTAAGGCAAAAGTAAATTTTTTCATAGTGTAATTATTTAGTTGATTGATAACTTTTCCGCCACAAAAATACACATTAATCAAAAAAATGCGCCACTTTGTGACGCATTTTTTCAAACTTTTTTCATACAGCCTGTAATTAGAGGCCTTCGATGACGGTCGTCCAGCCGAATTCGTCGGGTTCGGTGCCGTATTGGATACCACGGAGCTTGTTGTAAAGCTTCAGGCTCCACGGACCAGGCTTGCCGTCACCAAACTGGTATGACTTGCCGTTTTCGGGGTCATCGATGCGCGAGATGGGGCTGATGACGGCAGCAGTGCCGCATGCGCCAGCTTCTTCGAAGGTAGTGAGTTCCTCTTCAGCGATGGGACGACGTTCGACCTTCATGCCGAGAGTCTCAGCCAACTGCATCAAGCTCTTGTTGGTGATGGAAGGCAGGATGGACGTGCTCTGAGGCGTGATATAGGTGTCGTTCTTGATACCGAAGAAGTTGGCAGCGCCAGCCTCGTCGATGTACTTCTTCTCCTTTGCGTCGAGATAGAACTCGCAAGCGTATTGACCGCCATGGCAAGCCTCAACGTGCGGGCGCAGTGAAGCGGCATAGTTGCCACCCACCTTGAAGGTACCGGTGCCGAGCGGGGCAGCGCGGTCGTACTTGCGCGTGATGACGTAGGGGTTGGCCATGAAGCCGCCCTTGAAGTATGGGCCGACGGGGGTCACGAAGACCACAAACAGGTACTCGTCAGCAGGTTTCACACCCACGCGGGCGCCCGTGCCAATCAGCAGTGGACGGATGTACAAAGAAGCACCCGTTTCGTAAGGCGGGATGAAGTCGGCATTGAGACGGACAACCTTCTCAATAGCAGCCCAGAACTTGTCATCCGGGAACTCAGCCATCATGATGCCCTGAGCCGAACGTTGCAAACGCTTGCAGTTCTCATCCCAGCGGAATACGCGCACCTTACCGTCCTTGCCACGGAAAGCCTTCATGCCTTCGAAAGCTTCCTGACCGTAGTGCAGACAGGTAGCGGCCATGTGAATGTTGATGGATGTGTCGGAGCTGACTTCCAGTTCGCCCCACTGACCGTTGCGGAAATAGCAGCGGACATTGTAATTCGTTGGATAATAACCAAATGTTAAGTTTGCCCAATCGATGTTTTGCATGATTCTTATAATTTATAGTTGATTGATTACTGTCGTTTTCTAAAAGTCCACGAAATTACGAATAATTTCTTTATCCAAGTACGTTTTTGAAGAATTATTTATAGCGAATACTTATAAATCACCAAATCGGTCTTTCCTTCCTTGTTGGTTTCAATCGCATTCCATCTGAAACACTTTTCCTCTTTGCCGTAAACAACCTGAAATGGAACCGATTTCGTCACTTGCACACCATCTATTTCAACACCTTTCTGGCCAGTGACGTAGGACAGTTTATGCATTCCATCGTAAGAATACTTGTCAATAGCGAGATTGTCAATCAAATCATCAGTGTAAAGGATAGAATTGGACTCTTTGTTCAAGCTGTTGATTTGACCATTCTCATATACATACCATTGTCCTGCGGCAAGGAAATGGAACCTCAGCTTCTGTTGGGCATTCAAGGCAAAATGGCCAATGATGACTTGTCGACGGATGATCTCTCCGTTCATCACCAATGTTTCACCTTTCTCCTCTTCGCCTTTCTTAGATGCTTTGTAAATATAGTCTCCATCGTTGGTAATCATAAAATCCGAAATGGTATAACCCTCTACGGATTTCATCTTCCCATCGACCCAGATACGGTCATCCGCGACAGCCATCCAATGCCAACCATCATAGGAATACTTCAACCTAAAGCTCTTATCCTTGTAGTCGCCATACAGCTCAACCACCTTGCCATCGACCACCAACACGGTGTAAGGCATATATTGGTCACGATAGAGGTAATAATAATGCAAATTGTCCTTGTCTTTTCCAATGCTGCAATGATAGACATCTCCATCAGAAAGCCTACAACCGAGCGCGCCTGCCGAAAGCAAGGTACTGTCAGCCTCCTTATAGGTCCGTTTCTCAGGCCAAACGACAGAAGTGACCTGACTCTGTGTTGTCGCATCTTTATACGTGCTATAATAATACACGTCATTCAACTTATATACATACCCGTCATTAGTCATGCTGATGATGCTGTCACACAAATTCTGGAGCACGCCATAGGCATAGATAGTCTCCACGCCATAGCCCACCCCATTCACGTCATCCTCAAAATACTTGACGGCAAAAACGCACTCATTCCAATTATTTGCAATCCTAAAGGTCCTTGCCGTATAATCCAGAGGGATCACCGTTGCCCCATTGGAATAGATGGAGGACATGCCTGTTTTTGAATTCCTCGCAACATAAACATAATTGTAATACGTAGACATGGAATGCGTGGACGCATTGGGCAAGAGGTTGTATTCCACCTGAAACTCACCTGGATTCACGCTAAGATACCCTTCCAAGGTCTCCACGCAAATACGGTTCAGATTACTATTCGGCAATTGCGCTTCTGACCACTGATGAAGCGAAATCAATATAAGCACCAGAAAGGTAAGCCTTTTCATAATCAACATTTATTGGTAACTACATTTTGATCTTTCAAATTCTCCCAAGTGGAAACCTATGCCAAAATCAACGCAAAGATGGCGTTCTCCAAACAAATCCGATTCATGCAAGAAAACAGTGATGGGGAAGCGCCATATATTAAGGATGGTTCCCAACTCAACGCCAATGCCTTGAAAACGCTCATCCAATCCTGATATGTTTGCTGTTCCTGAGGCGCCTATACACATGTCGATAATACCATTAACAGGCGTAAAGACAAGACCGAGGCCTCCTTCTACATTTCTAACCAACAAACTGTCTGCGGATTCGGTCGACAGATAAAGCGCCTTAAAATACACGCGCACCTTATCTTTACCCACATCACCAACCATAAATCCCTTTCCGTTTTCAGAGGGACGGAACACATAGTTCAATGAGACCCATCGGCGACTGTCGCTGGCACAATAACCCAACTGCGCATCGTAATACCGCTTCAAATAGCCGCCCATCCCCAACACGAAATAGGTACTTTGCACCGATGAATTGATCCGTGAGGTATGGAAACCCGCCATAAGCATAAAGTGCTTATAGAAGCCCATGACTCCAGCTTCATAATCAAAGCCGATACGAGGACCCATGTCATAACCACCCAGTCCAACTCCTGCGTAGGCGCCAAGATACGGGAATGCATTGGGGCGAAATACCGGGCCAAAAGTCATATTGTAGCCGGCCAATTGGTCACTGTTGGAATAGTTGGTGACAAGCGGAGTGGTGGCCTGAAAATGCGCATACGCCCCCCACGATTGGGTACCCACATAGCCACTCATCATACCCGATGCGGCCTTGGGCGCCCAGGTAATCGTGGCAAAACGAAGCCCTGGCTTAAAAAGCACGTCTGGCTGCCGCTCATTGGCAAACACCTCTCGACGCTCAAGTCCCATAATCAAGGAATAATGCCCATAATCAATGGGCAAATCAAAAGGCGTATATCTCACACTTGACTCTTCAGCGTCATCTATTATGGTGACTTTCAATTCAGAAGGTATGCTATTTACCGAGATAGACCCTTTTGATTCTCCATCAGTAGTGATTTCCGAAGTCAACATTGGGGGTTCTGATGCATAGGCATACTGATGGACAAGCACCTTGCAGAATCTATCGCCCATGCCAATCCTTATCCATCCATGCCGACTGAAAAGTGATTCATTTCCCTGAACCAATACATTAACCCTATCCGAATTGACAGAAGCCTGAATCCAATTGTCAGAAGTGATCACCTGCCAATGGTTCAAATTGCTTGTCACCACCAAATGGTTTCCTGACTCAGTGCATGGAAAAACAAGCTCCTCCTTATCAACAGCTAATGTAGTATCAGATTCTGCCTGGCTGACATAGATCGGAAACCAGTCGTCGGCGACAGCTATATATATCGTTGCTTCACGCGCTTCCACCTGATTGTTTTGCATGCTTTGGAGATGCAGCGCAGTGTCGTTCGATTGGTATTCTATCCACTCAGGGACTGAGTCCACCCGCCATGCATCAGCATTTGTTATGATGGAAATGTCAACCGCCTCGCTCAGTTTCGAGAAATGCACCGAATCTGGTATGGCTTCAAATGCAAGTCGTCCACCAAGCTGATACACACCAAATGAAACAATTTTGCCGTCAGCCATAACGGAAACACTTGCGTCACGAGGACGGGGGGCTTCATTGTTCTCACAGGTTACAGAAACGACATTGCCTTTCTTGCCGACCTTGCACCACTTTGCGTTACTAGTCGCTTTGAAGCTTGTCGCATTCACTTTAACAGTGACGTTTTTTGTCCGACTTCCATAAGCTTCAAACTGAAGGTTGCTCTCTGACAGGCTTATCGTCGTACACTCCCTGATCATTTTGTCGAGGTCGTTGTCCTCAGGTATGCCGCCTTTGCATATCACCTTGATTTTCTTGAACTTTTCTTTGGCTTCAACAAGTTTCCCCTCGTTTTTCAGTTTGACTGCCTCTTCGTGAAAATAATTATAACGGTCGTAGTTTTGGGCAATTACAGCCAATTGACATAACAAAACAACAAGGACCGTCAGAAGAATACCTTTTTTCATGTGCTATTCCCTTAAACTGTTTTCAATAATCGCTTCTATGGAATCAAGTCTTTGCTTTTCCTCAGGGAACTCCAACAGCTTTGCGATTTCCAAATCCTGACGTGCAAACACAGCTCCATCCTCATCAAGCAACACCTCAATATCCTCCATAATGGCATTATAATAACCTCGCCTAAGACCAAGCAAGGCTTTTCTTTTGGATTCAACCTCATAGGTGTCGTTGATGCGATCCCCATATTGTTTCTTCAACATCAAGGCTGAATCGCATTCTGTGATGCCTTCCATCAATTTCACGAACAGCTCCTTATCCGAAACCATTTGCAAGAAATTCTTCCTGAATTCATTGGTGTCAGGCAAAGCCTGCGTCAATGCCAAAGCTTTTTGGACATGATTCTCGAACAATTGGGATTCGTGGTTGGCAGTTTCTATGGTTTCCTTCTCTTCCACAATATCGGATGAAGGCTTTTTTGTCAATACGAATATCAAGGCAATTATCAATGCCAAAACAACAGGGATCAAAGCCAACCGTATTCTACGCTTTTTCTTCTTTCTAAGTTCTGTCGAAAGAAGGTTTTCTTCAATCTTAGCAAACGATGCGGCCCGATATTCATGAGTCCACAAAAACACCTGTCGCATAGGAAGCGTACGCAAAGGCATCGGCAAGGCTTCAGCATCGGGCATAACGAAGCCAGGAAGCCCCACGCCTATGATATTTTTGTTCAAGTCTTGAGCCAAGATGATTTCGCGACGCACCCAATCCTCCTCCTCGACACAACGGTCGAGGGTTCCTGGAGCCAACACAAGCAAAAAATCCTTACATTCCTCAATAGCATGTTTGATTTGATCGGGAAACTGACCACTCCCAATTTCATCGACATCAAGGAAGACTTTGTAGCCCAAATTCTCAAACTTCGCCTGCAACTCGCCCGCTACGCCTGAACCAGCGTCCTTCCTTCTATAACTGATGAAGATATCGTAAGCCATATTACTATTTCAGGATTATCAAGTTTGCAAAAATAACAAATTATTCAATTCCTTTAACAAATCACAAAAATATACCAATACCATTACTCCAATGGTAGTTTTGTCTCCAAATAATGCCGTTCGATGCCATACCGAGCCTTCAAATCTGCAATCTGTTGCAAGATTTTTGGATCTTTCGTGTTTTTCGAGGTTTTCCTCCCCACCAGCAGCACATTCTTCGGGGTGTGTTCCATCTCAATGAACTCCATCACTTGAGTCTTGTAGCCGAAATACTCCAAGATCAGGGCTCGGATGGTGTCGGTAATCATCACAGCCTGGCGCTCAAGGAAGATACCGTAGCGCGTAATGGCGTCCACCTTGCCCGAGCGTTCCATCTCCTGTCGAATCTGCTTGTGGCAGCACGGCGCACAAACAATCAACTCCGCCCCCGCTTTGATGCCCGAGGCAATGGCATCGTCGGTGGCTGTATTGCAGGCATGAAGCGCAATCAGCACATCCAACTTTTCGGGATGAAAGGCTTCGATACTGCTCTCCACGAACTCCAAACCTTTCAAGTTGTCCGCTTTGATGATCTCATTGATTTTCAGCACCAAGTCGGGACGGATCTCCACGCCTTTGATGTCCACGTCCAAGTTCAAACGTTGGGTCAACAGCTCGTGCAAGGCAAAGGTAAGATATCCCTTCCCTGCCCCCATGTCGGCAATGTGGACCCTGCCGTCGAACTTCATCGGCTTGATGAGGCTTTCCACAATCTCGGCATATTTATAGATTTGCTTGAACTTATGCTGCATGTCGGCAGTAATTTTGCCTTCGCGGGTAGTCAAGCCGAGCTGATACCACCAAGGATTTGCAGGGTTGATAAGGCGCACTTTCTGCTTATCATGCTCCAAGTTCTGTTCGCGGCATTCTTGCACTTTTTTGGTTTGAATCGTTGCCTTGCCTTTGGAAGAAACCAACAAGGTAACATCCTCATCAACGGTAAACAACACGGCATTCAAGAAACGATTGGGGAGCATCTCCTTCAGCATATCAAGCATTTGCGCGGCATCATAGTTTTTCACTTCGTCGCGACGCTCATAATGGTAAGTGAAGGCAAACAGGCGTTTCTCCTTTATTAAAACGGGCTTCACATAGATGTTGCGCAAATCGTCATGCTTCTGCGCGGGTTTGCTCAACGTCATCTTCACCAAAGTGCTTTGCTCCGCGGCCTCAGCTATTCGGCTGAGGAATTTATCGAGATTTTCCGACATGGTTGAATTTTTCGGCAAAGATAAGGTTATTTCTCCAACCACTCCAATCCAAAGTTATAAAACACCATAGAGTAGCCCAGTGTATCGCCATCGGACTCTTCCACATAGAGACCGATGCTGTGGTCGGGCAGGATGCAGAGCGAGGAATAGGCGGCATCATAGGGCACGATGCACTTACTCACAGGCCAAGTCTGGCCTTCGTCGTAACTGACATACACCGTCACCTTTTCACGGCGTTCAGGTCCAGGCAAGGAATGGAGCAGGATATTCTTTTCAGCGCCCTCATTTACAGATGAATAACGAATAATATCTCCATTGCAAGCCGTGGCCACAAGGTCGGGCCAAGCGGAGGTTTCGGGGCGCCAAGTGGTGCCTCCGTCTTCGGATATGTTGTACCAACGTTCACCCTCGTGACGGATACTCATCCAATTCCACAACCTTGGCTTCATCGCCACGCTGGGAGGCACGGCCAGAGATTTGCCATGTCTCGCCGTTGTCATCGGAATAGACCGCATAGTTGCAAGCTGCCCATTCCTCAGTGTCGCGCACGGCGAGGACAAACATGATGCGTCCCGTGGAGGTCAGCAGACCGTTGCCCGAGGCGAAGAAGGCCGACCACCAGGTGCGGCTCACCTCGTTATCACACTTCGCGCCGTAGAGTTCATCGGTGATGTCTTTGGGCTCGGTCCAAGTCTGACCGTTGTCGTAACTTCGTGCAATATAAGTTCGTAGCGGGTTCTCGGGTCTCCCTTGCCAGAAACCACAGCCACCCACGAAAGCCGCCAAGAGGCCACCTTCATCGTTGGTACGCACCAAGGCGCAGTCGCCGAAGCCCTTCCCCACCCCTTGACCTTCCATTAAGGTGTAAGGCTCGCTCCAAGTGCGACCGCCATCGGTGCTGCGGTTGATGAGGATGTCAATGTCTTCGGGCAGGTCGATGTCGTTGTTTTTCCGCTTGTCGGTGGCAATGACCAAAGAGCCGTCTTTGGCCGTGATGATAGCGGGGATGCGGTAATTCTTTGAG
>CACXXW010000045.1 GCA_902771635.1 uncultured Bacteroidia bacterium
ACCAGCTTTAGAAAGTAGACGCGGAAAATTGCACCAGCTTTAGATATTCCCACTACCCTTTATTACCATTCCCCTACCCTAATATGAAACGTCTTTGAGCCTAATTCAATATCAATGGAAAAGCTGATGTCGTCCTTGTCTGATTCGCCTTTGGGGGCTTCTAGTCCGTTGCCCCAGATCGCGCTATAGCTGTATTTGCCTGGCTCAAAGCAATCGAAATGCTCGTCGAGTTTTTTATAGAAATCTTCATCGGGCATTTTCTTGAATTCCAGTGTGAAGTCATAAGTATGTTCTGGAGAACGGCCAAAGCACTTCCATTCTTCCCCTCGGTCAATCACTTTGTATTTGGGCAGCCTAATACCTGTGATGTTTTCAACCACCTTGCGCCTGACAAAATGGTGCTGTATATAATGCTCCGAATAGTAATCATAGCCCCAGAATACTGCCACGACCATAACTACCAGCATCATCGGCGACAGCACAAACAGCACGATGCACAGCCATTTTGGCAGCAGTTTCCAACGGCCGTCAAGGATGAACAGGAGCGGCGAAAGGGTGAGCCAGGAGAGGAATAGGGCTATGGATTTTATCGCTAGGTGTTTTTTCATACCACAAAGCTTATTCATTGTTCATATTAAAATGCTTGACTGATCATGCTTTGATCTACGACTACACCTTCATCCCCTATCTTCAACCTTTCATCTTCCTCCATCCTACATTTCCAACGCCTTAGTGAGAGTTTTTCAAAAACCTTCATATTTACTTGTTCATAAATCTTCAAAAGGCCAATATCATGTAATTCTTTGCCAAGAATCGCCATCTCATTTTTAGGCACCAGGTCCATCACCCACCTTATTGTTACAATTGTCTTCGTTTCTTTTTCTGTCAGATGGAATAATTCGCCAATACGTTTCCCTGACCGTGTGATTAAGAAATCTATGGTAAGGATCAGTTTTCCTGCCTCCGACTTTATGCCCTTGGGGAATTGGTACACCACCTCATTCACAGTCTCCACATCATCGCCATCCCTTTGTAATGACAACCGCTTCATCAGAATTTCCGAGTACTCCTCCAACTTTCCTTCTTCAGGTTGTTCTTCTGGAAATGGGATTAAATAGACCATGGTTTTAGCTCTCATTGCGTCCACTTTTCTCTTGGTCTAGACTTCGCTGGTGCTTCCCGACCCATCCGTTTTTGCCATGTCGTTCTTGCCTGTCTGGCTATTTCAGCCAAAGCCTCTTTTGCGAAACTCCTTAACACCGGATCAACCAGCCCTCTAATCATGACAGACAATTCCTGCTCCGGCAGTTCTCTCATCATGGCCTTCATCATGTCGCCGTTCAAAAATGGATTCTCGTCATTGGCATCAGCATCAAAACACTTACCAGACAGATCACGTATGAAGTCAATAACCATAATTGCTGCTCCTATTTCTGATTTGATTTCCCTTGGGACAACAAACAAAGCATTGTCCGGGTTTTCTGGCTCGTTCTTGTCAATTTCAAGATCCAGTTCATCCATGAGCTTTTCGGATACGTAACCGAATATGTCTTCTATTTCATTATTTGAGGTCATAATTCCATTTGTTTTTAAAACCACATTCCGCAATGATACTGATAGAGAACTTCCTTGCTACTGTTTTCGGAAACGACACGGCCATTTTTCAACTTGTATTCAACTTGTTGCCCGACCAGTCCCTCCCAATCGTTCCAATAACAGCAATGGACTACCAGCAGATGGCCTTCGGCTTCATCAGCACCTATCGTTACGCAAGGCATCAGCTTGTCCTGCGCTTGCAACTCGGACAGGTCATGAAATTTCAATGGAATGATGTTGTCTATGTCCGATTCCTTTAGGATGTATTTCCGCCTATTATAGCCACCGTGCCAAACCGTTGGCAAAACGGTAGCATAGTTTTCGAGCAGATATAACTGCCATACTCCCATTTCGGTAGCATTGACCACTAAATGCTCCGTAAGGGTTTCTGTGGCATTCCCTTCTTCGTCCACAATCCTAATATGCGTGATGTCACCGCTCCCTTCATTTGAAGGCATGGTTACTTCAAACCTATAGCCCTCTTCCACTTTTATTTCCGATGGTTGGGGGATTAGGTTATCCGCGAATGCTTTTCTTACGACTTCCCTCAGTTCCGAGACAACCTCATCGTCCATAGCGTTCTCAAGAAAACCAACACAATCCTCCGAATACATCTTTTCCGCATACTCAGAAAAAGCATTGCCCTTGTCGGAATACTTTGAGCCTTCACTGGGCAAGTCTTTCTCATCATCGGATTCCTCAGTTTTCACCTCCTTGTATTCGACGACCCGACCGCACTGCGGACAGACGGATACCTGCCCGAGGTTCCAATTCTTATAAAACCAATTTGGAATCCTGATGCTATACCATCTCAAATCCTGCGATTCCGTCCCACAATGCAAGCATGGAATTCTGTCCGTCAACGGCATAGGGTTTCCGTCTTTGTCAACGGATTCCTCCAATGGTGCCAGGAATTGTTTTATCCGCCTATACTCCATCGGATAGTTGAGCATGTTGTCGTCAGAGTAGGGCGATGTCAAACGCTCGGGCAACGAAACGATTTTGACAATCTTCCCATCCTCAATTTGGAACATGATCAGTTGAACCTCCTCTATCCTTATACAGGCATGTGAATAATAGCGGCTCATTACGACATTAAAGTTAGTCACTTTTTTGGTCGTAACAAACCTTTTCCGCCAGTCCCACCAATAAGCCAGCACATCGGCCTTCCCTTTTATGGTCTTCAGCCGATACAATACGGTCTCAACCTTCTCGTCCAGCATGTTCTCAAAGTCGTCAAATGTCCCAAAGATCAAAGCGTCCAGCATAACCTTCGATGCCTGTGTAAAAATGTCATTGGAAAGATTCTCTTCCATCTTGGCCGTGTACTTCTTCTCTTCCTGCGGCTCTGTTTCTGTTTTCATTTTCTTTTTCATTTTATTGTGTTTTAAGGATTTGTCGATTAGGAACACGATGATAATGACAGGCATCAAAGGCGGCACCAGAAAAACTATGGCTGCATGCGTGCCAATCCGTTTCCACAGAGAAGGTGTTGTTGTTATCCCAAGTGCCTTAAAAGCCGCTATCTTGAGACGGTTCTTCTTATCATTGTAAGCGCGAATGCAATATGTCGCACCAACGGCCACAACCCAGTAGATGGCGATGATAATCCAGTGATTCATTTCTTTATATTGTTTTAATAAGGTTAGAGACTTCGGATGACCGAATAGTGACTGAACGAATTGCATGATTTCGTTCCGTGCAAAAATAGATCTTATCGTTATGCGGTCTTGATTTTTACAAGGCTTGCAAATCAACCAATTCTCGAGGCAAGGTTATCTTCTTAGGTTCGCCACGCTTACCCGTAATGTAATAATGCTCGACTTGGGCGTTATCAAGTTGTTTAAGGAATGCTTCGCGGATGCGAGCGCACTTCTCATTGATGGAGTTTTTGGTTGGATCAGTAACATCGCGTATGCTGACAGCAATGTTGCGTTCGATGATGCGGTTGGAAATCTGCTTGTAGATATCAAGCAACTCAACGTAGTAGTTGCGCAGTTCTTTGAAAAGGATGCCTTCGGGGTGTTTTAAGAAAAGCAGATATACAGCCTTGGGCAACGGAGACATAATGATTTCTGTATTGTTGAAATCAGGGAGCAAAATTCGGAAATCGTTGGTGATGACCAGACGACTTAAAGCGGGCTGCTCATCGATGAGATTCTGGATTTGGTAGAGCTGCACTCCCCTTTTGCGCAATTCCAAAAGACGGGAGCGGATTTCTTCGGTGAGGTCTTGGTTGCTTTTCTCTGGTAAGGTCTCCCTATTGCAATCAGCGATGTCAACGACAAAATGTGTTGCGTGCAGGTGCCAATACATGGCTGTGCCAGAGTTGATTCGATATGTTGAAAAAAGTTGGTTCATTGGTTTGGTTCTAAGTGGTTTCTTCTTTTTATGCGGTTGGAGAAGGACTTCTTCCTGTCAGCATTTCCCAAATCTCTTTTCTATCAAATAAAAACTTAAAAACACTTTGAAGCTTTGTCTCTATCGCTTGGTACGATACAACTGTCAACTCAACATTATGATAAGTTTCCATAATGTGCTGAGTCATCAGCCGGCAAGCCTTTTTCATTCTCTTGTCAACAACAACATTATCGCAATATATCGAACCGGATATACCATCCGAAATCTCAGCTAGTCTTGAGAGAGCATCAACCATTTTATTAACGGTATTAGAGGAATTGATTGACTCTTCAATAACATCAAAATATGCGTTGATTGAGTTTTCGCTATTGTAGATGTTATTATATAGATTGATGATGCTGTCAAACAACTTGTTCCAATCACCCGGCTGAACACAAACCAAGTTAATCGGATGGACCAAACTAGTGTCAAGGAAATTGAAAACGCTCTTGTCTGTCATGGTTATCCTGGCATTCATATAAGACTTCTCACCCCAGCCAAAATTAGTACGTACCACAATCTTCACATTTCGACTTTGTATTTCCAAAACCTGTTCATGAAGTGGTGCTTTCCAGCCTTTCTGGTCATGTTCTGTTATTGACTGACCAATCGCATAATCATTGCTTTTCACTAACCCTTTGAAATTGTCATAATACAGTTGTAATGCCATAATCAATTATTGTTTTGTTTTTCGATGCAAAAATAATGCGGACTTGTGCAATGGAATTGCACAAAGAGAATTATCTCCAAACTTTCACACAACTCCATCCCCACTCTTCCCTTCTCTTGTTATAGGAATATAGCACAATTGCGGAAACCGGCTCCCCAATGATCAACTGCATCCTGCCCGCAATGTTTGATGGAATATAGAACGATTCCTTTTCGGCCTGCAAGAAGAAAGCAGTCATTGACATGTTGGAGGAAACCGAGCCGTTCACCAATTTGCAATAATCGGAATCGACAAGAGCATCCGAAACCCTAGCGGAAAACACTTTCATGAAGCCGTCTGCCGACACTTCTTGTATGCGTATCTTCATGCCGTCACCAGCATTCAATTTCTTGATGAATCTATCATACTTGAAAAAGCCTTCTTTCCCTTTCCCGTACACAATCGTAACCACCTTTTTGTCCTTGTTGACAAAGGAAGCAACAGCATCTGTTTCAGGTGTGTCCGCAAACAGAAGTTCATTAGTGATGGACATATAATCCAATTCAAAAGACGGTTTTTGTCCAGCAGCCTCGGCATACCAGGCTTCATTCAACATGCTATTTGCCTCCCTCGAAACATTCGTTTGCGTCTCGGCCTTAATTTGGCAATATTTATCCAAGTAGAATCTTGCATCGGCATAATAACCGCGTTGCCTTAAAGCACTTGCAAGGATTAGATAAACTCTAACAAGGAATTGCTCTTGTACATGGCAATTTACCGCACGAAGTAAACAAGCCATATACTTTTGCTCATCATCTTCAAGTGCTTCTGCAAGCAATTGCCAAACCCAGAAATCTGATTGCTTTTTTCTAACAAAAGGCAACAAGGACTTTACGGCCTCTTGCTTGTCGCTACCCGTAGCAAGCAACAGTTTCCCTACATAATAGTTGGGATATTGCATTTTGGGATTTTGCTCAGCCAACTCTTGCAGTTTTGGGATAAATGCAACGATTGCATCTTTGTCTCGATTATTGATCAGTCCCTTGGCATAGGCAAGATATGCACTCTCAACCAAAGAAACAGGCATTTTCTTCCCGTTCGGTAGCACCTCGCATTCATAGTCTTCTTCCCTAAAATTGTCAAAACCCCACCAGTCACAAAATGCAACAATCCCATTCCATTCTTCTTTGCCAGTCAAAAAAGCATTAAGCAAAACTGAATATTCCTTGCATGGCTTCACGAATGGGAAGTCCTTGATGGCAGCAAACAACGTTGTCAAATCATCCCATTGCCCTTTTCCAGAACAATCTCTCACAAAAGCATTAATAGGCCACACAACATTGTTCCAAAACATCGTTTCATCACCAGGTATCTCAAGTTCTTTCACTTCCATCAGCTTGGAAACAAACACATCCTTTTGAGCGCAAGAAGCGTTCGCCTTCAACGCATCGAAAAGGCACCAAGACATAGCACGCTTCGCCCAAATGTCTTCTGGGGTTTGTTGATAATCATTGAGGGCCATTTTGTATGCCTCGGTTTGATTACCGATCTTTCTCATTTCCATCACTTGCTTGAATGCCATATCTTTGTGTTTTATCGTTTCGAGTTGCAAAATAACAAACTATTTGTGCAATGGTGTTGCACACTATTGGATTTTTCCACAGAAGGCTTGTAGGAGTTTATCCTCCGCGCCTCCAGTGCTCTGTGGTGTCACTGATGAATACAAGCCTTTCGAGTTATAGAAAAAGGACAACACCGATTCATAAGGCGTCGTCTTCAAGTAGTATACATCCTTCCATTGCTCTTGGCAAATGTTCATCACACGAATGCCAAGCTCATTAGCTGTAGCCATAACAAGTTCATGAAGTTTGGGCGCAAATTCCGTTTTAGGCTCAAAAGGCAGCTCGTCAGGAATCGAAAGATCATCAATTATACGCCCTACATAAGCGGAAAACTCTTTATCATTCGTAACAGCTGGCGTCCGTTTTGCTGAGTAGCCATCCTTCTTGTACCATTTTTGAATAGTGCAGGTTTTGCCGTCTTTTTCAAAATGCAACACTTGTTGAAATGCATAGTCTCTATTCTCTGAACAAGCAATCCCATGCGCTGCACAAACTACACTCACCCTGTTAAAGAACCAATCGAGGAAGTTCTCACCCTCAGGAACGTAATACACTATTTTGTCTGTTTTACCAATCGGCATGACAGACATCTTGCTAACCGCATTGAATGATGGAGAAGCGAAATGCCAAAGGGATTTGCTGCTTCGAGTAATGGCAGTATAAGCCCAGCGGAAATAGTCATTGTTTTCCTTGCCCCCCATCTTATCCATATCCACAAACACTTTTTCCCATTCACCACCTTGTGCCTTGTGACATGTAATAGCATAGCCATACTTACATACCAACGCATGAAGATACTTGTCAGTCTTCATACGGCTGCGATACTCATCAGTGCCAAATACTATTCCCTCTTGCCTCATTCGATTACTAAAGTCAACAATGAGTGCTTGGTTCCACTCTTTATTGGGACTTCCAAGGGCATCGGCAACAAAGCTATCGAGAATCAGGCATTCCACCTGATTGTGCGATGCAGTTTCAATCAAGGCCTTCCTAAACGACAGCTCTTTCTCAGCAACGACCGTCTCACCGTATGCATCTTTCTCCGAAGTATTGAATCGAATGGTTCGCTTCTCCAACATGCCATCAGGGGCGCATGAAATGACTCTGACTATCGTACCGTTATAAAGCTCCTCGGAATAATGGTAATTGTTCTGTGAAACTATCAGCAAATCACCAGTAATAAGCCTCTCTTGGTTAGATGGGAAAAGGTAATCACGAATTGCCAAGTTATAATCAAGAACTTGCTTGTTGGTGTAGGCAATCACAATGGCGCCCTGATCAATCGAGCCTTGAGTTACACTTTTATAATCTTCTATCAAGGACTCGCTTTTCTTCACATCCTCCCCGTCCTTAATGGCAAACTCATTGTATCGGTTCGATTCAATGGCATCACGAACAAACGTGGCGTTCTTATACACAAAGCTATCCTCAACTTGGCGAACCACTTCCTTTAACACGGCTTCTTGGCATGACGCATGATAGGTTTCTTGCAAGTATTCCGCACTCATAGCTGGCGAAAAGGTTTGGCCGACTGGCGGCAATTGCGCATAGTCACCCACAAAGACAATCTTTCTGGATCCACAATAATCAAGGACATCCCTTAACAGATATCCAGACCCAAACTTAAACATATCATTTTCACTATACAGGTCAGAAACCATCGAGGCTTCATCCACGAAGTAAATGGTATTGTTCAGCGAATCGTCATTATGTCTGAGGCCAAACACCAATTGGCCGCTACCGTCATCTTTCAGTCCTTCTTCTATCTGATAAATAGTCCTATGGATGGTGGCCGCAGGATGTTTTGTTTTTTCTCCCAAGATAAATGCAGCCCTTCCAGTAGGAGCCATCAACACGCACTTCCATCCCTTATCATTCAAAGAATCGACAAACGCTTTAAGGAGCGTTGTTTTACCCGTTCCAGCCGAACCTTTTAGAATAAAGATTCGGTCGTTCGAATTGATAAACTCTTCGAATCGTTGGAGTGAAGTAAGTTGAGACGTAGTAAAGTTCATGTGCTGTTATTTCTATACTAAAAACTAATAGTCAAATATGCTTTCGATAATCTACTGAAAAATTCTCCTTCCATAATAGTATTTGGAATACCATTTTCCATTTCACGCTCTACTCTTGCACTAATATACCTCTCCTTTGTTTTTCAAGGCACAACCTTTGGAGTGATTCAAAATCTCTCTTTGAGGTAAAATAATACTTGTTCTTTATAAAATGCGTCTTAGGTTTTAAGTCTTCCCAGGACTTGTACATCTTTATTTCAAAGAATACATGCATTTCGAATGTTTTCATATCCATTAGCAATTAGGAATCGAGAACAACACATCTTTTGTTTTTACCGACAAGGTCTTTAACGCTATAATTATATCATCAAATGGTTTTTGAATATACCACTTACAATAGTTGTATTTTGTAGCTTCTTCTTTAAAGCAGGAATCATAAATCATTTTGTACCTTGGTGTATCTTTTATCAACGACCATTTAAACTCTTTTTTAGATTCGTCCCAAGGTAAGCCTGAGGTTCTAGCATCATTCTCGTATTTAGTGACAAATGTCTCACAATCCTCTTTATGTCCTCTGTGACTTTGCATATTTCTAACATCTTTTACATTAGATAAAGAGGTATATATCCTTTGCCCATCGCTTGAGAACCAAGAAGAGCCATTTTTCTTAGGATATAGTTCCGCCACAATAGCTTTAATTTTATATCCATACGGGATGCTTTCAATTTCAGGATAATTATCATTAATTTTTGCTTGAGGATTATATTGAATAACCCTTCCTTTAGCAGCCGCAAAATCCACACATGTTATTTTGTAGTAATAGTTAACCAACATTTCAGCCTGTAAATGCGCAAATCTGCAAAACTCATCAAAATCAATTTTATGAGATCTAACCCCATAACGATATCTCATCATTTCTCTATTATCTGACACCAACTGATTACGGATAACAATATCGTTAATAAAAGAATAGTCTATCGTCGAATTTGCAGTATCCGTCACAAAATCTAACGCAAGGTATTTTTCTATCCTGACAATTTGCGGAAGAGCTTCTTTGCCATATCTGTTGCCAAGCTCTTTTATAAACCAAGCATTATCCTCATCCTTCGCTAATTCAGCGATAAAATCAAGCAATTTGTTCAGTTGTTCTTTGTTTTGTCCCATACATTGTCAGTTTTATAATAAAGTTAGGTCAAAATTCGATTCACATAAGAGTTTAAGTGTTTCATCAAGTCCTGTTAAAGAACTAGCACTATTCTTCTTAGCGACTGCTCCCTCAGCCTCTTGATTTGATTCCGGACAAAGTCTTTCAAATCTTTCCGATAACTTTTTATACACAGAATTCTCCCCTCCAACTATCATCTTCATATAATTCAGTTTTCCTCCAAGAACATTCTCCAAATTAGTGCCATGTTTCGCTTGTCCTTTACTCTTGTTGTAATCCTTATGGAAAAACGCTGTTGCCCTCTCGTACCCATATTGTTCCCATAAATAAAGCCACATGCGAATTTGCTTAACATAACGCTTGGTCACATTGACTTTGCTATTCACAACCAGACCAGTCACTTCCTGACGATATCCTCTCGATTGCACACGGGTCTTTTCCTCATTGATTCTGAACTTCTGATCATCTTCAATAATACGCTTAAGCTCAGCTCTGAACGCTGAACCTTCCTCAAAAACATTTTTATTGTTTGAAGAGAATGAGATGTCATCCGCATATCTGCTATACGACACCCTAAATCGTTTTGCAAGTCCCAATATTCTGCGATCCAACTTCCTACAAATCAGATTCGTAATAATAGGCGATGTCGGAGCACCTTGTGGGGTTACATTTCTTACACATTGGTATGGATTTCCATCCTTATCAATTCGAGTAACCTCCTTAGGATGACAACACAGGTTGGCAAGAATGTATGGCAAACTATTAGGATTTTCCTTATCATCTTTCAAGTTGAAAGGAGGCAAAGTAAAGATGGCTTTAACTCTGTGGAGTTCAATGGTATCAAAGAAGTCTTTGAGGTCAATGTTGAGAACATAGTTTTTACCTACGTGCTTCTTCGCTCCATCAGCGATTGAACGACCAGGAACAAAACCACATGCATTGGCATTGGGTTGATAGAAAGTTTGAAGGATATAA
Organism: uncultured Bacteroidia bacterium; assembly: GCA_902771635.1. Lineage (GTDB taxonomy): Bacteria > Bacteroidota > Bacteroidia > Bacteroidales > F082 > Limimorpha. The sequence goes on from CACXXW010000045.1 coordinate 10,423, forward strand.
TTCAAGCAAGTTTGGAAAACTTTCAAACCAGCACTAGGAGCATTAATTGTGCGCAGTTTACCCGACTTCTTCTTAATGGAGAAGGTCTTGTAACGCCTAGTTCCTGAAGCTTTGAAGTTTTTAAAGTAATTCAAAGACTTCATGGTCAACGGCCTGAATTGTTCTGGATTACCATCGAGAAAACGCTTGACAACGTTCAAAAGGTCAAGCAAGTCCTCCTGAGTCTTCATTTTCGGAAACTCTTCTTGGATTTTTGCTTGTATGTCAGCGTTGTTGTTCATTGTTTGCACTTTCTATTGTGTCTCTGAGAGGCAAGTGCCAACATTCTTGCGAAGCGTATGAAAAACACTAATCGATCAATAATCTCATAATCAAGAATATAAATATATAAAATATAAATAACAACCTGACAACTAGAGATAGATACGATACAGAAATGTTGTTCAACATTCAGCCATGTCCTTGCGGAATGGCAAACAAACCGATCTGTACCCAAAGGATACCAGTTTGCATAAACAAATCAATAGTTGGCACTGCCTTTCAAAGAACGATTGCAAAAATACGATTTTTTCTATTTCTCTATACGAGTATCAAAATATCATTCCGATTTTTACGTTGCAAAAATACACCACCTTTGTGCAACCATTTTGCACGCTTGGTTTTTTACCAATCTTCCGGCACATATTCCCCATCTATAATGGCATCTTCCAGCCGTTCATAATCGAAGTAGCCTTCGTAGTCATAGCATTGGTCGATGTCGAAATAGAGACCATCATTCGGGTCTTCATAATAGCCACTGTCATCACCAGAATAACTACTTCGTCCACCATTTCTTTGAGGCAATTCCGGATTAAGATCGTGGAAATAAACAGTACGCTGCACGCCATCTTTTACGACCTTGGTCGAATACCTGTTCTTGCCCAAGAAGTTCCAGATCTCCTCATACTCCAATGGCAACGCTTCTTCTCCCTTTTCATTGATGACACCCCAATACTTTGTCTTCAGGAAACTGACTTTATCGGTCAAAATCCATTTGTTGACACGAGCCAAACCTTGGTCAAAGCCATCAATCCAATCGTATTTCCCAAATGGCACAATGATGTTGCCTTTTTGGTCAACGACACCCCATTGGTGTCTTTCGTTTTGGGCCACAGTCAAACCGTTGTAAGTTGTTTCCTTCAAATAGCTCATAATTATTTCGTTTTTTTTTAACTACGTTGAATGCTTTGCATTTCGTCCGCAAAAGTAGTATAGGTCTGTGCAACCAATTTGCACTCTTCGTTTTTTTCTTCCTCGGCCATGTATCGGTCGGCCAAGAAACCTATAGGCCGACGTGCCGGCTGTTCTACAAACCTCTCCTTAATATTGGAGTAGTTTGCGTTCAGGTTTTGATAGGTGAAACCCAACTGTTTCGATGCGAAAGCAAACTCCCGCACAAACTCCTTGGCCGTGCGAACCGTTGTCTCCACACAGCAAGAGAAATGATCGCGCAAGAAGCGCGTAGTGGTATAGTCGCTGTGGTTGTTGCATTCCGAGGTCAACCACATCAAACCCTCTATCTTCACCTGGTCCATGCCCTCACAAGCGAAGCTCAGGTTGAAATGCACCCTTCTCTTCCCCCATCCGGGAACATTCCACATCTCCACTTCGAAGGGCATTCCATCCTTAATCACGATGAAATGGTTGTCCACCATCTTGCATTCAAAACCAGCCTTGGCCATCCTGCGTCTCACCACCTTGATAAAACGCTGCTGTCTTTTCATGTCGTTTTTGTTCATAACCTTTTTTTTGTTTTCGGCTGCAAAAATGCGACATTAGTGTGCAATCGTATTGCACAATTGAAAAAAGTTGTAATTTTGTGGAGGACAAACCCAATTAAAGTTTTTATAAAACATTAAATACCAATATATTATGCCAATTAATAGGGATGCTTTTTTACGTTACCGAGTACTTGACAAATGTTTTCGCAATCCAGTCAAGCAGTATTGCATGGAAGATTTGATAAGAGCTTGCAATGAAGAATTGAGTTTTAAGGACAAAGGAATCAGCCGTCGCACCATCTATTACGATATCGAATATATGAAAAGCGATGAGGGGTGGAACGCGCCCATCATCACGGAGCGAGACGGGCACAAAATGTGTTATCGCTATTCCGACTCAAGTTTTTCCATAGATAAAGTTCCCTTGTCTGAAGCCCAATTAAAGCAACTTCAATCTGCGGTGGATATGCTGAAAACTGTAGAAGGTTTGCCACAATTCGAGGGACTGAACGACAGTCTAGAAAAGATTGGCATGATGGCATACGACACCGAAGCGGAGCATTGCTTCGAATTAGACCATAACACCTATGTGGGTGGAACCGAACACATCACCCCGCTGTTCAATGCAATACAATACCAAGCTGTGCAAAGTATCCATTACAAGCCGTTTGACGAAGAGGAAAAAGAGCTTGTCTTTCATCCACAATTCCTAAAGCAATACAACAACCGATGGTATATTTTTGGCATGGAGCAAGAGCATCCCGACGAGGTTTGGAATTTGGCACTTGATAGGATTGTCAGCATAAAGCCCACCAAACTGCCCTATATAAAACTCGACAAGAATTGGCAGGATTATTTCAGCGACATCATTGGCGTGACCAACTACAAGGATGCGCCCGTGGAGGAAGTGCATTTTGTGGTTCACGGCAAGACCGCACATTATTTATTTACAAAGCCCATTCACGAATCGCAAGTTTCCCATTGGAACGAAGACGGTTCTTTGGATGTGAAGCTCAAAGTCAAAATCAACTATGAGTTGAAGCGTTTGTTGTTGTCATACGCTGCCGATATTACCATCCTCTCCCCGCAGTCGCTGGTCGAAGAGCATAAGGAGAGCTTGAGAATGGCCTTGGAGCAGTATAAATGAATGAACTTACAACAAGTATTCCCAAAGTATTCTTCCAAAGATTTCAGGCATTTCCAATTCGTCAGCAGGTTGCTGACGAATTTCGTCAACGACTCGTTGACGATTTGTTTTTGATAATTGGTCAACGACTTGTTGACCTTTTTCATCAAATTCTAATTTGCCACCAGCTTGG
>CACXXW010000046.1 GCA_902771635.1 uncultured Bacteroidia bacterium
CATGATGATGTCGTCGACACGGTTCAAGAACTCAGGCCGCATGAACTGCTTCAGCTGCTCCATCACCTCGTTACGGGTCTTCTCGAAGACTTCTTCGTCGTTGCTGCCATTCAACAAGGCGAAGTTCTCCTGGATGACATTGGCGCCGATGTTGGACGTCATAATGACGATGGTGTTTTTGAAGTCGACGGTACGACCCTTGTTGTCGGTCAGACGGCCGTCGTCCAAGACCTGCAGCAGGATGTTGAACACGTCGGGGTGTGCCTTCTCGATTTCATCCAACAGGATGACGGAATACGGCTTACGACGCACGGCCTCGGTCAGTTGGCCGCTCTCTTCGTAGCCCACATATCCTGGAGGCGCTCCGATAAGCCTTGAAACCGTGTGACGCTCCTGATACTCCGACATGTCGATACGCACCATGGCGTTCTCGTCATCGAACAGGAACTCGGCCAAGGCCTTGGCCAGTTCGGTCTTACCCACGCCCGTGGTACCCATGAAGATGAAGGAACCGATAGGACGTTTGGCATCCTGCAAGCCCGCACGGCTACGACGGATGGCGTCGCTGACTGCTGTGATGGCCTCATCCTGACCCACCACACGCTTGTGCAATTCATCTTCGAGGTGCAGCAACTTCTCACGTTCGCTCTGCATCATCTTGTTGACCGGGATGCCCGTCCAACGCGACACGATTTCTGCCACATCGTCGGCACCGACTTCCTCATCCACCAGCGGGTGGTCGCCTTGTGCCGCGCGCAAGTCGGCCTTGGCCTTCTCGATGGCAGCTTCGGCCTCGCGGATCTTACCGTAACGCAGCTCTGCCACACGGCCATAGTCGCCATCACGCTCAGCCACCTCGGCTTGATGCTTGTAGGTCTCTATGTTGCTCTTCTCCTTCTGGATGAGTTCCACGTAGTTGCGTTCGGTCTCCCATTTTGCCTTGATGGCGGAGCGTTTGTCATTGAGTTCGGCCAGCTCCTTCCCTATCTCCTCCACCTTCTTGGTGTCGTTCTCACGCTTGATGGCCTCACGCTCGATCTCCAATTGGCGGATAGCACGCTCCACGTCTTCAAGCTCCTCAGGCATCGAGTCGATTTGCAGCCTCAGACGAGAGGCAGCCTCGTCGATCAGGTCGATGGCCTTGTCGGGCAGGAAACGGTCACTAATATATCGCACCGACAGCTGCACGGCCGAGATGATGGCCTCGTCCAAGATACGGATGTGGTGGTGGGTCTCGTAACGCTCCTTCAAGCCACGCAGGATGCTGATGGCCGAAGCCTCGTCAGGCTCATCGATCATGACTTTCTGGAAACGACGCTCCAAGGCTTTATCCTTCTCGAAATACTGTTGGTATTCCTTCAAGGTGGTGGCACCGATGGCACGCAGTTCGCCACGCGACAAGGCCGGCTTCAGGATGTTGGCCGCGTCCATGGCGCCTTCGCCGCCGCCCGCGCCTACCAAGGTGTGGATCTCATCGATGAACAAGATGACCTCGCCATCGCTGTCGACAACCTCTTTGACCACATTCTTCAGACGCTCCTCAAACTCGCCCTTGTATTTGGCGCCAGCCAGCAAGGCGCCCATGTCCAAACTGAACACGGTCTTGCTCTTCAGGTTCTCCGGCACGTCGCGGTTGACGATACGCTGGGCCAGACCCTCCACGATGGCGGTCTTACCCACGCCCGGCTCACCTATTAATATAGGGTTGTTCTTGGTGCGTCGGCTCAAAATCTGCAGCACACGACGGATTTCCTCATCACGGCCGATGACCGGGTCGAGCTTGCCTTGTTGGGCGAGTTCGTTCAGGTTCTTGGCGAAACGATTCAGCGAGTCGTAGTTTTGTTCGGCGTCCTGCGAGTCGACTTTCTTGCCCTTACGGAACTGCTTGATGGCGGTTTCGAGGTCGCCTTTATTAACGCCTTGTTCCTTCAGCATTTGTGCAGCGAGGCTATTGCTATCAAAGACGGCCAACAACAAATGCTCGATGGAGACATACTCATCGCCCATTTTCTTGGCCTGCGCCAAGGCATCATTAAAGATTTTGCTGACCTCAGAAGAGTAATACAATTCGGTACCGCTACTGCGCGGTTGTGAGTTAATGGCCTGGTCGAGGGCTTCGTTGAGTCGCGTCACGTTGACGCCCAGCTTCTTCATCAAGTTGGGCACCAAGTAATCGTCGCTCAGCAGCATACCCTTCAGCAGGTGGATGGCTTCCACGGTCTGGCTCTGGTGGCTCTGAGCGATCTCCTGAGCTTTTCCGATGGCTTCCTGTGATTTGATGGTGAATTGGTTGATGTTCATGGTTTGTTTTCCTTTCTGTTTTTCGGCCTCTATTCCATCAAATTCTCAACCAAATACAAAGTTTTGAAAAAAAGGCAGAATATATGACAAAATGTCACTAAATCAAAGAGTTAAGTTCGGTTTTTAAGACAATTTGACTGTATATCTTTTAGGTATTGGCATTTTTCCTATTTTTGCAAATTTAATTCACTATTCTCAGAAAGAATAGTTTCACATTACTTACAAACAAATGAGTCCAAAACTCTCCATAATAATCCCTATATACAATACTGGGCCTTATCTTCCTCGATGTTTTGACAGCATCTTGTCTCAGAGCTATACGGACTTCGAATTACTACTTGTGGATGATGGTAGCACCGACAATTCTGGCGCCATCTGTGAAGCGTATGCGCAAAAAGACACACGCATCAAAGTGTTTCATACTAAAAACGGTGGGATTTGCTCTGCGCGAAACATCGGTCTTGACCATACACAAGGAGAGTGGATTTACTTTGTGGACTCCGATGATGAGCTAAAGCCCAATGGTTTACAGACCTTGGTGGATTGCATTAGTGATGATGTTGATTGTGTGATGGGAGGATACGAGCAATATGATTTGGATGGTAGTTTGATAGAAACGGAAAAAAAGCACGAGACCCTGACGCTTTCTAAACGGGATTCTTTACTGGTTTTGTTTTCAGGGCATTCCATCCATTACTCTTACTTAGGATATGTGTGGATTCGACTGTTCAGGAACCGAATCATCCAAGACCACGGTCTTCGATTTGACACTTCCATCAGGATCAAAGAAGACACATTGTTTGTTACGCAGTATTTATGTAAGTCGAACGGCAAGACTCGGTTCACGACCACGCCGGTTTATAAATACATAGCACAGAAGAACAGCGAAATGAATTCCTTACGGACGGCATATAATCCAAAATACGTCTACAGTTTTGACGCCGTGGTCAAGATGTATTCCACCATTCGACAACTGCCTGAGTTAGACAGGCAACTCTCAAAAGCCGCAAAACACGAGATTGTACGAAGGGTATATATGATTATGGACCATATGTTATACCATAATGTTGTAGACAAAAAATGCCTATCCAAGCTAAGGAGAAGAGCCATAAAAGAAGTGGGGCTTCCCTATTATTTGGAGTACCAATATTACAGGAATAAGCGAAGAGCAAAAAAAATAATCGAAAAGAGTTTTTAAAACCACGCGAGTCACCATCACTTCGCCCGCCAGAAACTCCGTGTGAACAACAACAAAATCGTGAAAATTTCCAAACGCCCTACCAACATATCGAACGAGAGCAACCACTTGGCCGCATTGGGAATGGTATCGAAGTTGCCGCTCGGTCCAGTGATGCCCGAGCCTGGGCCGTAGTTACTGAAACAGGTCAGGAACGAGATCGAACCCTCCTCGAAACTCATACCAACGGCCGAAAGCACCACCACGTTGACCATAAAGACAATGATGAACAGCGAGAAGAACGACAGCACACGTTTCAGGCTGAGGTCTTCCACAATCTGCCCCGAAATCTTCACGGTATACATACTGGATGAGTGAATCAACTCGTTGATGGTCTTCTTGATGTATTTGACCAACACGATGACGCGCACCATCTTGATGCCGCCGCTGGTGGAGCCTGCACAACCACCCACAATCATCAAGATGACAGTAGGGATAAGGAAGAGACGCCCCCAAAGGTCGTAATCGTAGTTGCTGCCTTGGAAACCTGTGTTCGACAGCAAGGCCACCACATGGAACATCGAGGTGCGGATGCGCTCCCACCAAGTATGGGGATGTGAGACCAACTGCTCATCCGTGATGGTATCGAAATGCGGTGCGAAATAGAACCGACCCACAAACAGCAGCGTGAAGAGAAGGACAGCAAGCAAATACCAACGCAGCTCCTCGTTGCGCCTGATGACATCGAAGCGGCGGTTAAACAGGAAATGGTACATCGCGAAGTTGATGCCCGACAACAGCATAAACACGATGCAGACGCACTCGATATAGTTGGACTGGAAATAGCCGATGCTGGCCTGATGCGTGCTGAAACCACCAGTGGCGATGGTCGTGAAGGCATGGCACACCGCATCGAACTTGTTCATGGGTCCAAGGTGATAGAAGAAGGCGCAAAGCAGAGTAAGTGCAATGTAAATAAACCAAAGCAGGCGCGAGGTGGCACCCATGGTTGGGGCAAGCTTCTCCACGCTCAAGCCCGGGGCTTCAGCAGCAAAGAGTGATATCTTTTTTGAGCCTTTGGCCACCGAAGGGAGAAAAGCCAAAGTGAACACCACCACACCCAATCCGCCCATCCACTGCATGATGCTGCGCCAGAACAGGATGCCGTGCGGCTGTTGGTCGATGTTGTTGAGAATGGTGGCACCCGTGGTCGAAAAGCCCGACATGGTCTCAAAGAAAGCGTCCGTCACATTGTCGACAGTGCCATTCATCAGGAAAGGCAACATGCCAAACAAGGAAAACAGTATCCACGACAAAGCCACCACCATGAAAGAATCACGGATTTGCAAGCTACTCTTTTTCATCGAGTTGCCAATATTGTAGAGCAATAGGCCAACAGCTCCAGTCAGACCGGCAGTAAGCAGGAAACAACGAGCGTCGGTCTCCCCTGCCACGCGCTGATAGTGCAAGGCCACCGCTGCCGTCAGCAACAAGGCTGCGGCCTCAATCAGCAACAACACACCAAACAGCTTGCTTTTCATATTTTAACTATTTCGGACGCAAGCATTGCGTTCCTACAACGGGCAGACACACAGGCCTGCCCCTACTCTAAACTCTAAACTATGACCACGGTTGCGCCCAGCCCTCGCCATAGTCGAAATCATCCTCTTCATCATCCTGATCCTTGTAGGAATGGTCATCGTATGGCTTCAGCCAGTTCCTGAACTTATGTGAAGGTATGGCCGTAATCTCGCCGTCAGTTTCGGGCGAAACGGCAATGTCGATGTCATCGGCCGCCAGTTCCTTGAGCCAATGTCCCAGCTCAGAGAAACCCATATCGGTTTCCGTATAGCCTTCCCAGTCGCCCTGTGCAGCTTTTGCAGCCAATGCCTCTGACTCCCAAAGCGGTATGTAGGGTTCACCATCATTGTCTTCAAGCATGGCGAAGAAACCTTCCTTGGCCTCAAGCAACCATACCTTGCGCGTCTCCAAAATAGACGCTATGAATTGTTCCAGTTTATCCATGATAATCAGTATTTCTTCAGTCGCACCCTTCGACAAAAATCTCAAAGTTCTCAAAGACAATTACTTCGCCAGCAGTAATCTTGGCACGTTTGCGGGTTTCCACCTCACCATTGCGGAGCACCATGCCCGCCGTGACCACTTCCTGGGCTTCGCTCCCCGACTCCACCACACCAGTAGCCTTCAACAAGCCGATGAGGGGGATAAAGGTCTCGTTCTCACGAAGGGCGAAATCAATTCTTCTTAGTTTTCCTGACATATTTTCTGTGTTTCCTATGTTTTTTTTGTCTCTTTGGTTTAGGATTCAGCAACCTCTCCTGTTGTTTCTTCTCAGTGTGACGCGCCATGAGCTCCAAGATGAAGACCGCAGCGAAGCCCAAGCCTGCCATGAGAATAGCCAAAAGCAGTTCGGTGTTCCAACTTGGCAGCGAAAAGAGGTAGGTCGACTCGCCCGGTACCTTCCAAGGATATACCACAGGAAGACTACCCAACATAAAGCCCGCCAGCACCGAGAGTGTTGAGTCGCGGTACTCCCGCATCAACCAGGCGAGCAAATGGGAAAACATCACGATGCTGACCAAGGCGCCCAGCACGAACGGAAGGAGAATACTAGCGCCGTCGACAAAGGTCGAGGCTTTGGTCATCGCAGGGATGCCTTTGGTGACTATCAACTCATAATTGCCCATGAGCAGCATGAGATGCGAGCCCGAGACGCCAGGCACCACCATACCCGTGGCCCCAATGATGCCACACAAAAAGAGGTATAAAAAGCTATCGTTGGGATAAGGATTCGATTTGATGGAAAGGAAGAATGAGACCGCCATACCCGCAACAACAAGCAATATGTTCTTGATGTTGACCTTATCGATGCTCTTCATCACATAAACCACCGAGGCAATGATGAGGCCAATGAAAAACGACCAAGTATAGACTTTATACAAATTGAGCGTCTGCTTCAAGAAAATGGACGTCAGTACCATACCGGCAAGAAGACCCAGCACGATGGTGATCAAGAACCTGAAATCGGTGCGTTTGCCAAATTGGGTGAACTCGCCCTTGAAGAGCAATTTGAAATTCTTGATTCTGAGCGAATTGATTGCATTGATAAAGCGTTCAAACACTCCCAACACCAACGAAACCGTCCCACTGGAGATAGGAAAGACATTGGCAGCGCCCATAATCATGCCTTTCACAAAAGTTTTTATCGAATCCCAAATAGCAAACATTCCGCGATGTTTTTATCAGAACTACAAAAATACAACAAATATTATTCCCAGTGGCTTTTTCATGACAAAAAAGAAAAAATAGGCCATTTTCGGCATAAGATTGCTATCTTTGCAAATCAATTGATCCACTCATGAGTGACAAAAAAGTAATATACCCACAGAACTTCGACATCAAACTGATTATCGCTGCCGAAATTGCGATGGAAGAAGCCAAGCGAAACATCAGCCAGGCCCTCACTGAGAGCCAGACGGTGCACAGTTTTGTCAACGTAAGAAGCAGTGGCAAAGGCAATTACCTCAGCTATTGCTACAATATCGACATCGAAAGCAAGGAGCACCTTGAGCGCACCTATGCCCTACTCAGAACCATACCCGGATTAAAATTCGCCCTATGACAAAAGCCTATTCCATAAGGATTTACGGTCGTGTGTTCAACGTGGGCTTCCGCCGCTATGTGCACCGCTACGGGCTGCAATGCAATTTGGTCGGCTATGTGGAAAACGATTATGCTGACGGTAGCGTCCACATCGAAGCCGAAGGCGAAGAAGCCGACCTCGACCGTTTCACCCTGCTCTGCGGCGAAGGCACGCCTTATTCTTTCATTACCGATATGAAGATTGAGGCTGTTGAACCGACGGGAAAATATGATGATTTTCAAGAAATTAGATAACTGTAAGATATAAGTCGGCCCTTCGACAAGCTCAGGGACCTTAACTGAACAACTATAAACTGACAACTGATATGATAGACTTCTCCAAAATCCTCTTCCTCGACATCGAGACCGTATCGCAAGAGAAATCCTACGACCAACTCTCTGAACGGATGCAGAAACTCTGGTCGCACAAGGCTGAACAGCTGAACCACGACAATCCTGAACTCGGCCCTGCCGACATCTATGATCGCGCCGGCATCTATGCGGAATTCGGCAAAATCATCTGTATCTCCGTGGGGTTCTTCAACGGCAACCGTTTCCGCTTGAAGTCGTTTTATGGGCACGATGAGAAAGCCCTGCTTGCCGACTTTGCCGACATGCTGAACAGACATTACGACTCCCCCTATGCCCAGCTCTGCGCCCACAACGGCAAGGAATTCGACTTCCCCTACATTGCTCGCAGAATGCTCATCAACGGCATACAAATCCCTAGAATCCTGCAAGTTGCAGGCAAGAAGCCATGGGAAACCAACTTCATCGACACCATGGAACTTTGGAAGTTCGGCGACTATAAGACCTTCACTTCCTTGGATTTACTTTGCGCCATCTTGGACATCCCCACCCCAAAGGATGACATCAACGGGAGCGAAGTAGGTCGCGTGTATTGGCAGGAAAACGACCTTGAACGCATCAAGACCTATTGCCAGAAGGATGTGCTCGCCATCGCACAACTCATGCGACGCTACCACTATCTACCACTCATCCCCGACGATTGCGTGGACTACACCAACTGAACATGCACATTCTTTCCAAATCGACTTATATCAAGGGGTTGCAATGCGAGAAGGCATTGTACATGCAAAAGAAGCACCCTTATCTGCGCGACAAGCTCAGCATCGAGCAAAGAGCCAAGTTCCAACGTGGCACCGATGTGGGTGTGCTGGCACACGAGGTGTTCCCCAGTGGCATCGACATGTCGCCCAACTCACCTTCTCAGTTCCCCAAAAAGGTTGCGGAGACCTGGGACAATCTCAGCAACCCCGAAATAAAGGTAATGTACGAGGCTGTCTTTCAATACAATGACACACTCATCATGCTGGATATGCTGGTCAGAGACGGCGACAAATGGCTGGCCGTGGAGGTAAAGAGTTCCATGCGACTCAGCGACACCTATTATAATGATGCCGCCCTGCAATACTATGTGCTGCATGGCTGTGGAGTGCCACTCAGCGACTTCCGCCTCATGTACCTCAACGGCGACTATATCAAAGACGGTCCCATCGATGTGAAGCAGCTGTTCAAGATGGAGTCGGTGATGGAGTATGTCGTTGAAAGAGAGGCTTTTGTAGCTAAAAATGTGGAAAAACTGAAAGCCGTGGTCGCCTTACCACATTCGCCTCTGGTCAACATCGGGACGCAATGCAACAATCCTTATCCTTGTGATTTTCAAGGCCATTGCTGGAAGCTTATTCCGAAAAACAGCTTCCTTTTCACCACCGCGATGGATGACGAGAGTTTGTTCCAAAACTATTTCAATGGCGTGAATACCAATGCCAAGATGCTCCAACAAATCGAGCCTGATTCCGAAGAAGCCCATCAGATTGAGGCCTTGGAGACCAACTCGTATTACATTAATTACAAGACACTTTACTCGTTAGCTCCACAACCCAAGCCCAAATCCATAGGCTACTTGAACCTTTTGCTTCACCGTCCCGCTGTGCCTGAAATTGACGGCACGAAGCCTTACGAGGAAATGATTTTGGCTTTTGCGTTGCAAGGTGAGCATCAGCATGACGCCGCCATAGATCCCATGCATCCCACAAGCCCGCGCAGGGATGACATGGCTGATGCAGACGGATGTTTCGTTTGGGACTGCTTTGAAGACCACAGTCGTTGGAAAGAAGCCATCGATTTGCTCATCGAGAAACTCTCTCATTATGAACAGATTGTATGCTTTACACCGCAAAACATCAGTACCACCCTGCTCCGCCACGAAATCATACAAAACCAAACCATTGGCTATAAGATCTTCAACCTCTTCGAAGTGCTGCAAGAGGCTCATTTTTACCATCCGGCCATCAAACGGGGGCTCACCTTGCAACGCCTTGAAACGGCACTTTTTTCCGAGTCTAAACTGTTCGAACACAGCCGAATTATCCTTGAAGCCACCAGCAACGACCTCATAGGTTATCAACAGGCACGCGAAGACTTAATCGCTGAAAATGAAATTGTTGCAAAAACTTATCAACTCCTTTTCAAGTAGTTGATAACTTACCGAAAAGAACTTCATTGGGGCAGAGTTTAATTTGTACTTTTGCCCTTCGAAAACGAATATACAACGAAGTTAAAACGAGCTAAGAATTTCATTTTATGCCTAACGATACTATCACCCGCCGTCCTTTCGGCGACACTGCGAAACGCAATTTAATGACCCCCGAACAAGTCTTTGCCAACCAGGGACGCATCCCACCTCAAGCCACCGACCTCGAGGAAGTGGTGCTTGGCGCCCTCATGTTGGAGAAGGAAGCCGTCAACGAGGTCATCGACATCTTGTCACCCGAAGCCTTCTATTTGGACAAGCACCAGAAGATTTTTGCCGCTATCAAAGCCCTATTTGGAAAATCAGAACCCATTGACATCCTGACCGTTACCAATGAACTCAAGCAACGTGGTGAGTTGGAGATGGTGGGCGGTGCCTATTATATCTCAAAGCTCACCAATCGCGTCGTCTCGGCGGCCAACATAGAATACCACGCCCGTATCATCATGCAGAAACACATTCAGCGTCAACTGATTCTGCTTTCGTCAGACATGATTCATGAGGCTTTTGAAGACACTACCGATGTATTCGACCTGTTGGACAAGGCTGAGAACAACCTTTTCCAAATCAGTGAGAACAACCTGCGTCGCAGCTACGACTCGATGCAGGACTTGGTGAGCAAAGCCATCAAGGAGATCCAGAATGCCAAAAACGCCGATGACAAGCTGCGCGGCGTGCCTTCGGGCTATACCGAGCTTGACCGCATCACGCAAGGCTGGCAGAAATCCGACCTCATCATCTTGGCCGCTCGTCCCAGCATGGGTAAGACCGCTTTCGCGTTGAATCTGGCACGCAATGCGGCCGTCAACTTCAACCGTCCGATTGCCTTTTTCTCTTTGGAAATGTCATCTGTCCAGCTAGTTACGCGTCTGATTTCGACCGAGACCTCACTGACTGCCGACAAATTGCGTTCAGGTGACTTGGCCGAATACGAATGGCAACAGTTGAACACCAAGGTCACCCCATTGACCGATGCACCCATCTTCATCGACGACACACCACAGCTCTCCATTTTCGAGCTGCGCGCCAAATGTCGCCGACTGAAGCAACAGCATGACATCCAGATGGTTTTCATTGACTATCTGCAACTCATGACTGCCAAAGGCGATAAAGGCCTAAACCGTGAACAGGAAATCAGTACCATCTCACGCTCACTGAAGAGTTTGGCCAAGGAACTGGAGATTCCTGTTTTGGCGCTATCGCAGTTGAGCCGTAGCGTAGAGCAACGCCCTGGTTCCAAGAAGCCCATCCTCTCCGACTTGCGTGAGTCGGGTGCCATCGAACAAGATGCCGACATGGTGATGTTCATCTATCGTCCTGAATATTACAAAGATGGTGTGGATGCCGAAGACAAGCCTAAGGGCTATACCATCATCGACATTGCAAAACATCGTAATGGTAAACTTGGCGAAGTGGAATTGAGGTTCGTCGGACAATATGCCCGTTTTGAAGAAATGGAACAAGGCTTCGACAACAGCAGCTTCACTTCCATCGGTCCCAACAACCAGTTTGACAGCCCATCACAAGTCTTCAGTTCCAAGATGAACGATGATGACAGTATGGAATCCTATAACCCTTCTATCACTACAGATGAACCCACCCCCTTCTAAACGATTGAGCTATGAAGAATGACAACAAGAAAGCCCCACATTCCAAAAGCAATCCATTGAAATTCAACGTGTCCGAACCGGCACAGCTGATGGATTTCCTCATGAAGAAACTAGACGGCATCAGCCGCAACAAAGTCAAGCGCATGCTGGCCAACAAAGTCGTTTCGGTCGACGGAAAGCGCACCACCCAATTCGACTTCGCCCTTGAGCCTGACATGGTGGTCGAAATCGGCAAACCCACGGCCAAGGAACGTTTCCGTAGCCCTTGGTTGAGCATCATCTATGAGGACAAATACCTGCTTGTCATCGACAAAAAAGAAGGCTTGCTCACCAACAGCCCCACCAAAGAGAAAGACACGGCGCAAAGCATTCTGAACAACTATTTCATCTATACGCAGCAACGTTGTCGAGCCCACACCATCCATCGTCTCGACCGCGACACCAGCGGCCTGATGCTCTTCGCCAAGAGCAAGGAAGTAGCCTTGGCGTTTGAGGAAGACTGGAAAAACACCGTGTACGACCGCCGTTATGTGGCCGTAGTGTGCGGCTGCATGGAAAAAAAGGAAGGCGTAGTGAAGTCGTGGCTGAAGGACAACAAGGCTTTCATCACCTACTCAAGCCCCACCGACAACGGAGGCAAATATGCGGAAACTTATTATGAGACCCTTTATTCCAATCCGAGGTACTCTTTGGTTGAATTGCAGTTGGAGACGGGTCGCAAGAACCAAATCCGCGTCCACATGGCCGACATTGGACATCCCGTGGTGGGCGACCCGAAATACGGCGTTTCAGACTCAGGAAACTATGACAATTCATTGGGTCGCCTCTGCCTGCATGCTTACAAACTCTGCTTCCATCATCCCTACAAGAAAACGGATATGGAGTTTGAAACGCCTTTCCCAAAGGTGTTTGCCAAGCCGTTCCCCGGGATGATAGACAAGATGTAAAACGATTACTTCAATTGGTCGGCAACAACCTCCGCAATATCCTTAACCGCAACAGGCGATTTCCTTGCAAAGGTCTTCAGACACAACGGACAAGCTGTCACAATCTCATCCGGATTGTTGAACATCAAATCGTTAACCGAGATAGTCGTTATTTCATCGCGCTCCTGCTGAGTCAGATTAAAGCTACCGAGGCTACCGCCGCAGCAAATGCTCAGCTCTTTCTCTGATTTCGCTTTGCACAAATTGCCAATGCTTTCAATCACCTCGCGAGGCTCGTCATACACGCCAAAGGCTCTTCCGAGTTCGCACGGGTCATGATAGACGTAGTTGACTTCGTTTTTATTGACCTTCAATTTACCCTTCTTGACCAGTTCATCGATATACTGCGTATGATGCAGAATCTCAACGCCTTCAAGTTGATATTCTTCCTTGAAAACCTTATAGCAAATCGGACAGGATAGTACGAGTCGCTTGGCCCCAGATTGCTTGATCAACTCGGTGTTTTTAGCCATCATGGCTTGGGCCTCGGCTGTCTTTCCACTCAACAGCATCGGCCTGCCGCAACAGATGCCTCCGTCTTTGTCCATGAACTCATACTTCTCGCCCGCAGCCTCCATGATTTTCTTCATGGCACGCATGATTTTGGGAGTCAGTTGGGTCATGCAGCCGGCGAAATAGAGGACGGGGGCATTCGACGTTTCACTCGGATAGTATGCGTCAAGATACGAATGGTTACTATTGATAGTATAAGGCACCGCCTCGCGTTGGCTCATCTTGATGTCGCACGACTCGATGCTCACAGGGCAAACCGCGACGCATTTGCCACACTGCATGCAGGTCTCGGCAATGCGTTGGGCCTCTTCCCTATCTCCGTTCCTCAAGCGTTTCATGAAATAAGCCGAAGTGTTGCCACTGTTCTTGTCGTTGAC
>CACXXW010000047.1 GCA_902771635.1 uncultured Bacteroidia bacterium
CGAGCCTTCAACGCAAGCGCCTCGTCAACTGCATTTTCTCCAACTGGAACAATTGTAAACACTGGACGAAAAGCAGAGATGGTTTCATAGAACTTGTCAATAGTGAAGTCTTTTCGGGTGATATACTTGATATTGGCAATGCTCAAATCAGAAATCAGAAGCTCCAGTTTCCCGTCAACAGCAAGGTCGAAAACCTTGAGTGAATCAGCAAGAAACCTTTCACGTCTACAAAGCAAATCAAGAAAGATATTTGTATCTATGAAAACTCTCATGGCTCCTGGCTTGCATATTTTTCAGTAAGATACTCTTCTTTGGCCTGTTTCCAGTCGTCAGTGTCGCTTTTCTCAAACACACCTATCATTTCCCGAATTTTAGCCTTCTGTTCAGCACGCTTCTTGGCCTGTACCGTTTCCTCGTCATGGTATATGGCGGAAATGGCATCAAGAATCCTTTTCCAAAGGGAAGTGTCTGTCTTGTCGAAACGCTGAAGCAGTTGCATCGTATCGGCTTGTAAGTCTATTGCTGTCATGGCTATTCTTATTTTCGCTGCAAAAATAAACAATTATCAAACAAGACGCAACTTGAAAAGGGTTATTAATTGAAATTCCCTTGCGGGAATGGAGGCATAGTTGTGTTGTATTAAGCGGCGGGGAATCTCCTAATTATTGTGTCTTTGCTTCTTTCCAGTAGGCAATCATCTCCTCGAGGGTGAGGTGCTGAACGCCTTTACCTTGTTCACGAGCTTTTTGTTCCACGTATGCGAAACGCTCGCGGAATTTCTTGTTGGTCTTTTCGAGGGCGTCGTCGGGGTTCACACCGATGTAGTTACCGTAGGCTGCCAAGGCGAAGAGCAGGTCGCCATATTCCGCCTCGACGTTAGCCGTGTTGTCGGGCTTTTGCAACTCTTCAAAGAGTTCTTTCTTCTCCTCCTCCACCTTCTGCCAAGCCTGCTCCGTATCGGGCCAGCGGAAGCCCACACCAGCGGTCTTCTGTGCCATGCGGTAAGCCTTCAGCAGCGACGGCAGTCCTTCGGGCACGCCACCCAACACGCTACGGTTGTGCTCGCGCTCCAGCTTGATCTTCTCCCAGTTCTGCTCCACCTGCTCAGCGTTCTCAACATGCTCATTGCCAAAGATATGCGGATGACGCACAATCATCTTCTCGCAAATGCCGTTGAGCACGTCGGCGATGTCGAAGGCACCCTGCTCCTGCCCTATCTTGGCATAGAAAACGAGGTGTAGCATGAGGTCGCCGAGCTCCTTTTTCACCTCGTTGAGGTCATCGTTGAGGATGGCTTGGCTGAGTTCGTAGGTCTCCTCGATGGTGAGATGGCGCAGGCTTTGGATGGTTTGGGTGCTGTCCCAAGGGCAGCCTGCACGCACGGCATCCATGATATCCAATAGTCGCTTGAAAGCGGATAATCTTTCGTCCATAGTTAACCGATTTGGTCTGCAAAAGTAAGAAATAAATGTTTTTAAATCGAAAAACACTACACTAACGCTTTTTACCCTCATGGCGGAGGAACATCCGCCATCTCCCGATCGCGTAAATGACACCCATCCGTTCGGGAGATTGCGGGTCAAGCCCGCAATGAGGGTTAAAGGCTCTTGTGAGTGTTTCTTTGTACTATCGGCAGCACCACCCATTATCATAGTTTTTTGTACCTTTGCAGCCCCAATGGAAAGACAAAAACGCCATATCTTTTTCGTGCTGCTTACCTTATTATTAATAGGAAAGGCAACGAATGCACAATTGAGCCACCGCAACTATGAGATTGAGGCGCGGATGCACTATGGTTACATGTACTTCCAAAACGACCAATACCACTCAGCCTTAGGACGTTACAGCCGACACGCACCTGCCTACGAATTCTCACTGCACCGCAATACCTACGGTGAAAACCGTTGGGAAGTGCTTCACAACTACCCTTCCATCGGGTTCACCTTTTATTACTCAGGTTTCGGCAACGACAGCATCTCTGCCGAGTTGGGCAAGGTGTTCGCCCTCTACCCTTTCATCAACTTTCCCATCACCCCGGGTGAGAACAGCAGACTGACCTTCAAACTGGGCGTGGGCGTGTCGTATCTCACCAACAAGTTTGACCCGAAAGAGAATTTCCACAACTACGCCATTGGCTCGCATGTGAACGCCGCCATTAACCTGTCGTTCGAATACCGCCAACGCATTATCGACCGACTGCATTGGGTAACCTCAGTGGGCTTGACCCATTTCTCGAACGGTGCCACACGCTCGCCCAACATGGGCATCAACATTTTCAGTGCTGCCAGCGGCTTGTCATGGTATTTGGCCCCACCTAAAGCACGCATCGACAAGAGACTACGCACCAAAAACTACCTCTTTGAGTTCGACGGAAAGCGGCACTTTGTCACCGACTACCAATACACCCTCGGCTTCAAAGACTTGAGTCAGGAGTATGGCACACACCAGTACTATTTCGTGCATGACTTGGCTGCCAACTTTATGTTCCAGCTCACCGAGCGCGACCGTTTTGGCCTTGGCACGGAGGTGGTCATCGACAACAGCAGCAAAATCACCCATCCGAACTGGAAAACAGAGGTCAGTCTGCTGGTTTCGTATGAGATGATGCTCGACCGCGTCAGTTTCATGTTCAATGTCGGCCTGCGCAACAACGAGGCACTGTTCGCCAAGGCCTTCCTTTTTTACCAGAAAGTGGCCGTGCGCTACTATTTCACCGACAACCTGTTTGCCACCCTCGCCTTCACCACCTACGACATCAAGGCCGACTTCATCAGTTTCGGCATCGGCTATCATATCCAGCACAAATACTATTTACCACGTTATGAAAAGAAATACCGTCGCAATCCTGTTTATCCTCGTTAGTCTGATGGTCGCATCATGCAGCAAGGTTGATGCCCTGTTCAGCAACGGCGAGCCCATCACCGAACAGCGTGAGCTGAAGCATCGTTTCATCGCCATTTCAATGTACAATAACGTGAACGTCAAGCTGGTACATGATAGTCTTCCACGCTTGGAACTGACCTGTCCAGAGAACCTTATCGAGAAAGTCACCACCGAGATTGATGGCGACACTTTGTACATCAAAAACGAAAACGACTACAACTGGCTGCGCAGCTACGACTACAGCATCGACCTGACTGTTTATTACGACAGCTTGCGCCTGATCAATTTCGCCTCAGTGGGCGACTTGCGCTGCTCCGATTCCATCAAGGGAATGCTCGAGATGAAAATCGATACAGAAATAAGTATCGACACGACAGAGACAAGCATCGACACTACTTGGAGTATCGACACCACTTGGGCTCACAATTTCAACCTCAACATCAATGAAGGTTGTGGTGACATTGACCTCGCCTTAGATTGCGACAACGTGAGAACCAACTTCGGCAACGGCACCTCCGAGGTCACCTTAAGAGGCAATGTGGGAGGACTCGCCGAAATCCTTATGAGAAGCTACGGCGTGGTTCATGCCGAGAACCTCAATTCCAACTTTGTCAGGGTGCAGTCGCATTCCACCAATGATGCATACGTTTGGGCCCGAACTAGGCTCACCGCATGGCTCTATAGCATTGGAAACGTGTATTATAAGGGTAATCCTGAGGTTATTAAGGTCTGTCCTAGCGATGGTCAAGTTTTCAGATTATAACACCAAAAAAAATCATGAGAAAAACAAATTTTGGTATGAAATTTGTATATTTCTTGATGAATAACTATACCTATTGACAAACAAACAAAACATTCAATACAATGAAAGCGTTAAAATTCCTATCCCTCATCGCCTTAATGGCCTTTGTCGGCTGCTCGGCAAATCGCCAGACAGCCAAGGATGACACCTACTATTCGCCTTATGGCAATACTGGTGGTCAGATGACCAAAGGCAACGGCTCATACGTGAGCCCCAGCATCAGCAGCAACTCGGAATATGACTATCAGGCCTACTATTCCGACAGCAAAAATTACGTCAACAACGCCGAACCGGTTTATCAGACCACGGAGACGGTGACTGACACCAACGGCGTGGTGTACACCACCACAGAGACGTATTACGATGCCGACTTTGCCACACGCATCAAGCGTTTCGGCACGCAGGCCTCCTCGACGAGAGACTATTATGACGATTACTACACCTACGACGGCGGCGGCAACACATACGTCTATGTGAACAGCTACGACCCCTTCTATTGGGACTACTACCCGACCTACTATTACGGATGGAGCTACCGCCCCTATTGGAGCAGCTATTGGAGCTGGAACTGGTATTGGGGCTATCCTTACTACTACAACTATTACTGGGGCTGGGATCCTTACTGGGCTTACGGTTGGGGCTACCACAACCACTACTGGCATCACCCGCATCACCACCACTATCACGGTGATTGGCACCATGGCGGAGGTCATCACAATAATGGAATCGGTGGCAGCAGTCTAAGCAGCTATGTGGCCAGCGTCAGACACGGCAACTCCACCGGCTCTATGAGCCACGCCTTACCCAACAGTGGCCGTAGTGGCAGCATGTCGACCCGTCCACAAGCATCGGCCGGTTCATCCTTGGCTCGCGTAGGTAACAGTTCCAGCAGCATGAGTCGTCCCACGATGAGCGGCAGGCCCACCGTAGGCAGCAGTTCCACTCCACAACGCCCTGCCAAGAAAGAAGTTGCCCGCCCTGGCAGCCAAAGCGGTGAACGCCAAAACTACACCTCGCCCAACAATAGCCGTCCTTCACGCTCCAGTTCAGAATATGTACGTCCGTCGAACTCATCTTCATCACGTCCTTCGTCTGACTCGAGCAGAAGAAGCTCCAACAGCAGCAGCTATAACAGAAACAGCAGCTCAAGCTCTTCAAGCGGCACCTTCAACAGAAGCAATTCCTCTCCTTCGAGAAGTTCTTCTTCAAGCTCAAGCCGTAGCTCAGGCAGTAGTTATAGTGGCGGAAGCCGCGGCTCAAGTTCAAGTTCCTCAAGCCACAGCTCAAGTTCAAGTAGCCACAGCTCTGGCGGAAGCCGTGGAGGCTCAGGCGGTGGAAGAAGATAATTTGCTCATCGCAAGTGAAATTTGACAAAAAAGACTACCTTTGCAGACCGAAACGCAAGGTAGTCTTTTTTTATCCTTTCGACCATGAAGAAGACGCTCACAACAGCCATAGCATTATTATCCATCATAGCTGCATTCGCGCAGGGCGCTGCCGACGCTTGCCTATTTTCCCAAACCTTCTACCAAGGCACGTCCAAAGCCCTGGGCATGAGCAACGCCATGGGTGCAGTAGGCGGCGACATGACCTCCATTTGCATCAACCCAGCCGGGATGGGCATCTACCGCAGCAACGAGTTCACCACCACCCTCAGCCTGATGGACAACTTCCAACAGTCCACCTATTATGGGACGAGCAACGGAGCCAACAAGATGCGCCTGTCCATTCCCAACATCGGCTATGTCAACGCCAAGCAAAGAAGCAACTTCCGCCCGCTGCGGTCCACCCAATTCGGTATCGGGCTCACCCGCACCAACGACTTCAACATACACACTTTGACCAAAGGCATCAACCCCACCAGTTCTAAGATTGACTCTTATTTAGCCCAAATTGACGGCTACTCCCAATTTGAGCTTAAAGATGCTTTCCCTTACGACATCTATCCAGCCTGGAGCACCTATCTCATCGACCTTTACGAAGATGAAATCGGTCCGTATTACAGCAGTCCTGTTCCTCAAGGCAACATCTGGCAAGGCGAGGAGAACGACTTCAAGGGACGTTCGGAAGAATGGACCTTTGCGGGCAGTGCCAACTACTTCGACCAACTTTTCATCGGCATAAGCGTGAATTTGGCTCACATCAAAAGAGAGGGCACAAAGAACTTCACGGAAAGCCAAGTTGAAGGTTCTCACACGGAGTTTAACCAATGGAACTATAAGGAGGACCTCAGCAGCAATGCTCTGGGTGGCAATCTGAAAGTAGGACTTCTCTATCTTGCCACTCCATGGCTCCGTCTTGGAGCGGCCTTCCACTCCCCTACATTTTACAATTTTGACGAGACTTGGCAAACCGAGACCGAATCACAGATTCTCAGTATCACCCGCAAATACATCAGTCCCGATTCACATTATGAATACAATTTCATTCAACCTTTGAAATGGGTAGGCAGCATGGCTTTTGTTGTTGGCGAACAAGGCATCATCAGCCTCGATGCAGAATACACCAACTATGGTGCGGCACGTTTCAAGGCCAACGACTACGACTATAGCGCTACCAACGAAGACATCAAAAACACCTACGGGAGAACCTTCAACTTCCGTTTGGGCAGTGAATGGTCGTTGGGCAACTCCTATCTGAGATTGGGCGCAGCCTACTATGGAAGTCCTTTCGGATTAGGTGAAAAGGGCGGCAGCGTCAAGAAAGCTTCATGCGGAATCAGCGTCCCTGTTTCCTTTGACACCACCTTCGATTTCGCCTACGAACTGAGCTACGGGCAATCCTACCACATCCTTTATGATGCCGGAGAGTTAGGCATAGAGTCCGTCACGCAAAAGCAATTCAGGAACCTTGTGGCCGCCACGCTCAAAGTAAAATTCTGACTATCCCTTGGATTGTTTCCTAAACGAATAGAACTTATTCGTCAAGTAGCTGAACGTCACGCAGATGACGGAGATGATGATGTAGGAAACAGTCGGCCAAATGTGCCACACTTCCACGAAGAGTTTCAGGCCGAAATAATTGATAAGGATATTGCCTACAGTCACAAGAAAATACCTCACAATCTGTGTCCTGCCTTTCAGCGTGGAGCCCGAGAAACTGATGTGACGCGCCATCCAGAAACCTGTGAGGAAAGTGATGGGAAACTTGAACACGAATGCGGCAATATGAGGCGTGAAAGCAATGAAGCCGAGGTCAAACACCTGTCCGTGGAAGACGAAATGATAAAAAACATAGTACAGCACCCACTCCAAGACGAGGTTTAGGCCACCACAGGCACCATAGCGGAACAGTTCGAGGCTCATCACCTTACGGAATGGTGGATAAAAAAAGTCGATGACCTTAGTCAAGGTGCGTTCAATCCAAAGTTCTATGTTTTTCAAGGCTGACATTCGGGCCGCAAAAATAGTAATTTAAAGCCAAATAACATCAAACTTTGAAGGCATGTCATTCCTTGCAAAGCCTGCGCGATTGGAATCTATGCCTTCAAAGCCAAGCAATTTGTTTGTTTTGTCAACGTCATCCGTAAACCCCAAAACATAGCCGCCACCGCCTGAACCTGAGATTTTTACACCAAAGTTGAAGTCGTAATTGGCGGTAAACAAGTCCAAAGTGTTCTCCGTAATCATCGGGCGAAGGAATTCCAACTGGCCTTTGGTAAGCTGTTTCAACGACTTGAAAAACAGATCAGTATCGCCCTGAATCATCGAAACAATGCAAGATGTCACATGAGGGACATATTCGGATTGAAAACGGCTCAAAAAACCAGGATCCTCGCGTTGTTGCTTAAAGTGGTCGACCAAAGGTTTCGTATTGCTCTTAATCTTCGTGTCAATCAAACAGATATGGATATCCTTTTTCAGGAAGTCATTGGAAAGCAACTGCGCACCTTCAGGCGTGATTTTGAAGGGCTTGCCCACATAGCATTGCAGAGGATCGATGCCCGAGCTGCTACCGTGGAAATAGCTTTCCATCTTGCCGAACAGCGTCTTCAACTGCAGCAAATCGTCGGTCTTTTGCTTGGCATAGCCATCATAAACGGCAGCCACTAATGTCCCAGAGCTGCCAAGACCATAACCCGAAGGCACATTGGAATCCAAAAAGAGATCATAACGCAAATCATTATTAAAACGCTGCAAATCAATAATTTCTTTCACATCTTCCAAAGTCGAAAGATAATCTGCAAACCGTTTGAGGCTGGCATTGGAAGCCGCTCCACCATTGGCATTCAAATGGGAGGCGAAACGCCACTGGGCCGAGAATTTGGTCAAAGGAATCATCAAGGCGGTAGCATCGAAAATCATTGAATACTCGCCGAAAAGAATGACCTTGCTATAATAACGCTCTTTCATCACTGTAGTTTTTTCGGTCCTTCACCCACATGGTCGGCAATCCAACGGCCTTGGTCACAATATTTCACTAAAACATTCTTGATGCAATACTCCACTTTTTCAGCTTCACTTTCCGGATAAAGCAGGTGCACATTAGGGCCGGCATCCAAAGTGAAGCAGAGCGGGATTTTGGTTTCCTGACGAAATTCCCGAATCTCGTTGATAAGACTCAATGTATTGGGTTTCATCAAGATATAAGACGGGCTAGAGCACATCATCAAAGCGTGAAGCTGTAAAGCTTCCGACTCAGTGATATTAATAAAGGTGTCCAAGTCGCCCGATTTCAAGGCAGCAAGCAATGTTTTAATGTTATCGTTCGCTTTTGCATAACGCGCCGAGGCATAGGGATTGCCTTCCATCAAGGCATGACCAGCACGACTGGAAACGGATTTTTGTTCACCGCTGACAATCAAAATGCTGTCGCGATAGGTTTTGAAAACGGGATGGATGTCATCAGCCAACGAAACGGCATATTCATCGGAACTATCTTTGTAACAGTCCGTTGCGCCCCAAAGTGCCATTTTTGGATACACCGAGCGTGCCGCACTGCCTGAGGCTAGACGGGAGAAGTAGGAGGCTTTTTTTAAATCCATATTTACGGGTCGGCCCTTCGACAAGCTCAGGGACCTCTCAATCTCAATCAGCCCCATCACAAACGCGCTCATTGAAGAGGCCGAAGAAGCGATGCCAGAGGAATGGGGGAAAGTATTGCGACTCTCAATTGTCAAACTCAACTGATTGATAAATGGGAAAAACGCTTGATAATCAATCAGGAACTTTTCGATTTTGGCACCAAAGGCTGGGTTTTCCTTGCCCTCAAAGAAGAATCTGAAGTCAAGTCTATCGGCTTTTTCAAAACTGATGAACGTCTCGGAGCAACATTCCGACAAGGTAAAGCTAATTGACGGATTCTGAGGAATTTGTTTCCCTTTCTTGCCCCAATACTTCACCAAAGCGATGTTCGACGGACTTTGCCAGCCCACCTTGCCTTGAAAGCCGCTCGGCACCTCACCTTTGAAGGCTGCGCTTAACCATTTGTTTTCCATTTCCACTATGTTTTAGGCTGCGAAGATAAGGATTTATTTGGAGTTTAATACCAAATCCCTATTTTTGCACCTTAATTATATATAGCATACTCCATGAATCTATTTCAACTCTTCAAAAACGTCAGCCCTTTCGTAAAGCCTTACAAATGGCTGGTTTTCATCACTTTGATCTTAACCCTACTTGGTTCTCTGATGGCGCAGGTCAATGCCATTGTCCTCGATTGGACCGTCGATGAAGTGAACGGCCTTGTCACAGCAGGTGAACGCTGGGGGCAACGGGCGGCACACATCGTCATCCTAATTTCGTCTGTGCTATTAGGCAAGGAAATACTCTCGGCGGGCATCACATTCGCGCAAAACTATTTCGGAGAGCGGATGCGTATCTATGTCAGCCGCGACTTGGCCCAAAGCGTCATCGAAAAGGTGCTCACCTTCAAGATGGCTTTCTTCAACTCGGGCGACAACGCCACGGGTAAGCTCCAGGCCCGTATCGACCAAGGTGTCAGTTCGTTATCACGAACAGTGCAGAACTTCTTCATCGACCTATTGCCACTGTTCACGAGCGCACTTTTGGCTTTGATATTGATGTTCGCTGCGAATGTCTATGTAGGGCTGGTAGCTCTTGCCATCGTGCCTATCTATTTCTGGATCACCTACCGTCAGGCTCGCCGACTGAAAGGCTGGCGTCGCGAAATGCGGTCGCACTTGGAGACCAAGAGCCAAGGCATCAAGAACATCATCGACTCCATCAACGTCATCAAGAGCTTCAACCGCGAGCAGATCGAAGGTCAAAAGCAACTTGATATCCAAAATCAAGTGACTGAAAACCAGATGAAAACCCGTAAAGTGGCGTTTTATTACAACGGTGTCAAGAGCTTTGTGAAACAAGTGGGCACAGTATTGGTCATCATCTTGACGGCATACCTTGTTTTAATAGACTACCCTGGCATGACCATTGGTAAAATCATGTACCACGTGATGTTGTTCAGCAACGTCATCGCACCCATCACACAGTTACAGCGCATCTTTGACGATGTGAACGATGCTTTGATATATGCCGAGGGCTTCTTTGGTATCCTTGACGCAGAAGAGGAAGTGGAATCATCAGGCAACTACAAGCCAGAAAAGATCCACGGCAAGTTCGAAATGAAAGATGTCAATTTCACCTATCCCAATGGTAACCAAGCCCTTTTCGATGTGAACATGACCATCGAGCCGAACAAGATCACAGCATTGGTGGGTCTCTCGGGTGCGGGCAAGAGCACCATTGTGAACCTCTTGGACAAGTTCTACGAGCCGCAGACAGGCACCATCACCCTCGATGGCATCGACTTGCGTGAATACGACACCAAGTTCCTGCGTGAGAACATCGGCCTCGTGCTGCAAAAGAACCACATTTTCGACGGCACCATCGAGGAGAACATCCTCTATGGCAATCCTAACGCCACCCATGAGGAGGTGGTGGAAGCCGCCAAGAAATCGTACATCTACGACCAAATCATGGAGTTACCCAAGCAGTTCGAGAACAAAGCCTCCGACCTATCGGGTGGACAGCAGCAGCGCATCGCCATCGCGCGCATGTTCCTCAAGAACCCGCCCATCATCTTCCTTGACGAGCCCACCGCCAGCCTCGATGCCATCGCCACCGAGCAAATCAAGAACAGCCTCGATGCCATCAAGAAAGACCGCACCGTCATCATCATCTCGCACAGCATTTCGCAAATCATCGACAGCGAAATGGTTTACGCCCTCAAGACTGGCCATGTGGAAGAGTCGGGCGACCCAGACGAAATCTATAAGAAAGGTGGTATCTATAAGGACATCATCGATGCTTCGGCACGCAGCTTGAACATTGAGAAGATTGCGCGGACGATTGAAGAAGGCAACAACTAACAAAGATGACCAAACGATTCATTTTTGTACTAGTTATCATTGTAGCCAGCATCTCAGGCTGCACGCGGAACGAAGCCTCAAAACAGCCTCATAGATCCGTGTTACCCTCTTTATATATCAACCTCCCCCCTGAACAGTTTGATTCCATACTCAACGACCGTGACCAAGAATTCCCCGCTGAGGCATTGCTCATCACAGCCGATAACGACACATTATATGATGATTACCTTTCACATATCAAAACACGAGGGAACACAACTTTTAAAAAAGCAGAGGCAAAAAAATCTTTCACTATAAAGCTTCCGAAAAAGCGGTCCTGGTTAGGTCTCGACAAAAGCCAACATTTTGTCCTATTAGCAAATACGTTTGATGATAGCCATATCCGCAACGCCATTGCCTTCGACTTAGCCCACGATGTCGGTTTACCAGCTCCACATTACGCCTATTTATCACTCTATATCAACGGAGAGTACAAAGGTTTGTATCAAATGACTAACAGAATTGAGGTTAATAAGCACACCCTTAACCTTACTAACCTCGACAAACTCAACAAGCGAGTCAATCCGCAACCGTTGAAAGAATATGCTCAGTTTAGCGATAGTAGCGACAAACAAATCATTCTACGCAAAGGCGCCATGTTGGCATGTGATCCAGAGGATATCACAGGTGGCTATTTGCTTGACCTATGTGGTGCGGATTGGGTCTACGTCAAAAGCCCTAGTGGTTTTGCTTCAGATGCTGGCGATTACATACGTATTCGTTCACCAAAATATGCATCCCCTGCTGAAGTGAATTATATAGCAACATTTTACAATTCAATGGAAGCGGCCATCACCTCCGATGATGGATATAACCCAGAAACAAAAAAGCACTATTCTGAATATATCGACACCGAATCCTTTGCCCTTGTATATTTGATAAACGAATTGCTGTTGAATCAGGACGGTGGGCTATCCAGCTCGTTTTTGTATAAAGATTCCGACTCCATTGATTCGAAACTTTATGCTGGACCTATTTGGGATTTCGACAGGTCGATTGGCAACACCATAAATAGCGACCTCGAACTCATCATGCCCAACGAGCTATTTGTCAAAGTCAAACACGGGAAAACAACATGGTCTCATTCACATGGCATTTTCTTCTATCTATGCAAACATGAAGATTTTCAAGAAATGGTCAAGAAACTCTATTACCAAAAGATAAGTCCTTCATGTCATAAGTATATTGAAAGTGGCACCATAGACAGTTTGGTGGATTGTTTATCCGAGGATGCAGACCGTGACAGTCGTTTATATGGAACACGAAGGAACATGGACTATCACTCGGTAACAGGAAAAACGCTTGACTTTCTCCAGAAAAGGCTTGCATTCCTAGATTGGTATTTCTCCGCTCCTCCCGAGGATATCATTACTATTAACTTTCAAAGCAACCAAGATGGGGTTCATCATAGAAATCTCCAAATTTATTATGCTGTTGGAGAACCCATAACCGTAGTTCCATCACTGAAATCACATCCCAAAAGGTACAGTCGCGAACCCGATTTTGAATTGTATATCGCAGGAACTGACTCTATCGTTCCGGACAATACAGTGTTCAATTCAGCAAAAACGCTTGAATTACGGTATCATGAACCTACCTGGAAAGAGGCCCAAAAAAGACGCATTCGCAAGAAACTTGAACAATGGGGGATTTGCAAGCCTGCTGAATGGGAGTGGTAACCATTCCAAAATGAGTTTTTTCCTCGAAAGTTTTCTTTTTCTGAGGGTTTTTTACATTACTAATCCAATTTTTTACTATTTTAGCCGATTCTTTTGAAAAGGGGATTACAAATCCCCGATTCAGGACTGTCGGATTGCAAATCCGCCAGAACAACAATTCAACAATTCAACGATCAACAATTCAACAACAAATATGAGCACCAACTTTGACCCACGCGCCAACTACGAGCTGACCAAGCAACAGGCCGGCTACGTCGAGCGCAAGAAAGCCACACAGGAAGACTATGAC
>CACXXW010000048.1 GCA_902771635.1 uncultured Bacteroidia bacterium
ATGGATTGGCCTTGTACTTCCATCATCGTCATCATATTTGCTTTTGAGGAGATGGTTAAAGTCTTTCCTTGTTCGGGACGAAGACGGAGTGAGATGCTAGTTTTAGCCATAAAGGAAAGTGTTGCCAATGCAACGAAAACGAGAGCCACAGGGGCGAATCTTCTAAGGTTTTTCTTCATTTTTCTAAGTTTTTGTTTATCAATTGATTATTTTAATGTGCGATGACAAAGCGTTGGGTTTTACCTTGGGCGGTTTTAGCAAAATATATGCCATTCGGCAAACTGGCAGTGGAAATGACAAGTTCACTTCCGTCAGCGAAATGGTCTTCCATCTTTTGTCCCAACATGTTGAAAATGCTAACCATGCCCAAATTTTCGCCCTTGATGGTGACAAACTCATTGGCTGGAATAGGGGTAAGGCTGAATATCGGGTTGTTTTCATCAACACCATACGTGGTCTCATAATAAATGGCTATGGTAAAGATGCCAAAATCCGTGTCGATGCACAAGGTTCCATATACGTCTTTAGTGATTGGGGAGGCATATGTGTCAAGGATGACAGTCTCACCAATGGGGACAAACATACCAGTTTCAGCGATGTTCCGACCTTCGTAAAGGCATTCCACATTGAAGTTTTCGGCATAGCAACGGTTGATGACCAAGTCCTCGGAGGTATAATTGGTGATGGTCACCTGACCTCCATGAGGAGAACAGGCATAAAAGTAAAAATGTAAAAAATCAGGGGTTACGATGACTTGCTCCTCATCGAATGGTTTTTGAGCGTTTAGGTTGAAACACAATACGATAGCTGCGATAAGAGCAAATAGTTTTTTCATTGTAGTAGCCGTTTTAGTATAGTTAGTTTAAGCGTTTATTAATATAAGGTGCAAAAATACAAAAATAATAACAAAGTGGAGGGAAAAGATATTGGTTTTGAAAATGAGGCAAGATAATGCAAAAACAAGCCGCCCCAATCGGAGCGGCTCGTTATTCATAAATTCTGCGTATTCTGCGTGAAACCAATCACAGTTTCGGTCCGGCAGCTACCAAAGCCTTGCCAGCGTCATTTGTCGTGAACTTCTCGAAGTTCTTGATGAAGCGTGAGGACAGGTCTTTGGCCTTTTCTTCCCAAGCGTTCTTGTCGGCGTAGGTGTCGCGCGGGTCGAGGATGTTCGGGTCGACACCCGGCAATGCGGTCGGCACTTCGAAGTTGAAGTACGGAATCATCTTAGTCGGGGCTTTCTCGATTGAGCCATCCAGGATGGCGTCGATGATGCCACGCGTGTCGCGGATGCTGATACGCTTGCCCGTGCCATTCCAGCCGGTGTTCACCAAGTAAGCCTTAGCGCCGCTCTGTTCCATGCGTTTCACCAGCTCCTCGGCGTATTTGGTCGGGTGCAGTTCAAGGAAGGCTTGGCCGAAGCAGGCGCTGAAGGTAGGCGTAGGCTCGGTGATGCCGCGCTCGGTGCCAGCCAACTTGGCAGTGAAGCCGCTCAGGAAGTAGTACTTGCACTGTTCGGGTGTCAGGATGCTGACGGGAGGCAGAACGCCGAAAGCGTCGGCACTGAGGAAGATGACATTCTTGGCGGCAGGACCAGCCGAGATGGGACGCACATTCTTCACAATCTTCTCGATGTGCTCGATGGGGTAGGAGACTCGGGTGTTCTCGGTCACGCTCTTGTCCTTGAAGTCGATCTTGCCATTGGCATCGACAGTGACATTCTCCAGCAAGGCGTTACGCTTAATGGCGTTGTAGATGTCGGGCTCGCTTTCCTTATCGAGGTTGATGACCTTGGCATAGCAGCCACCTTCGAAGTTGAACACGCCTTCGTCGTCCCAGCCGTGCTCGTCATCGCCGATGAGCAGACGTTTGGGGTCGGTCGAAAGGGTTGTTTTACCCGTGCCACTCAAGCCAAAGAAGATGGCGGTGTTCTCGCCCTTCATGTCGGTGTTGGCAGAGCAGTGCATGGCAGCGATGCCTTGCAACGGCAGGTAGTAGTTCATCATCGAGAACATGCCTTTCTTCATCTCGCCACCGTACCAAGTGTTCAGAATCACCTGTTCGCGGCTGCTGACGTTGAAGGCCACACAAGTGTCGCTGTTAAGGCAGAGTTCCTTGTAGTTGTCGACCTTGGCTTTCGAGGCAGTGTAGACGGTGAAGTTGGGTTTGAAGTCAGCCAATTCCTCAGCCGTGGGCTTGATGAACATGTTGAGCACGAAATGGGCTTGCCATGCCACTTCCATGATGAAACGGACGGCCATGCGAGTGTCCTTGTTGGCACCGCAGAAGGCATCGACCACATAGAGGTTCTTGCCGCTGAGCTGTTTCTTGGCGAGGTCTTTCACTTGTGCCCAGACCTCTTCGCTCATCGGATGGTTGTCGTTCTTGTAGCCCTCAGTGGTCCACCACACGGTGTCCTTCGATTTGGCGTCCATGACGATGTATTTGTCCTTGGGCGAACGGCCGGTGTAGATACCCGTCATCACATTGACGGCGTCGAGTTCGGTGAGCACGCCTTTGTCGTAGCCAGTCAGGGCGGGGTCCATCTCGTCCTTGAAGAGCTGCTCGTAGCTCGGGTTATAGTAAACATTCTTTGTGCCGGTGATGCCATATTCGGCCAACGCGGCTTTAATCTCTTCGATGTTTTTTGCCATAATTGTTAGTTTAGTTGAAATGATGCGCAAAGGTAACGATTATTTCTTTTTGTCAAACAGAAATAGCCTTTTTATTTGGTTTTGCTTCAAGATTTTGGATTGTCAGCGATAAAATCCTACCTTTGCAGCCCAATTTCAAATCCACTTTAATCACATTGATTTATGCGAAAACACCTCCTGCCATTCCTGACAATGGCACTACTGATGACCGCTCCCTTTGGAGCGAAAGCCCAACAGGGCATAGAAAATTATGTATCGGCCTCGGGCTATGTGCTTTATCGCGCACCAGGCGTTTATTCCCCCGATGGAGCTTACTATTGGGATTTCGAGGAGGACTTCGAAGAAGGCCGCATCCTCGACTGGACCCTCATCGATGCCGATGGTGATGGCCACAACTGGCAACTGCCTTCAACTGGCGGCATGGGATTTGGCGGCTTCGATGGTATGCTGGTGTCGTATTCCTACGACAATGCCACTACTTCACCGCTCACGCCCAACAATTTCATGGTTTCACCCCGCTTGATTGTTCCTGAAAACGGCGAGATACTTTTTCATGCCAGTGCTATGGATGAGGCTTATCCCGCCGAGCATTTTGGCGTGGCCATTTCGACGACGGTCAACGACAACCCATCGGCTTTCACTACCCTTCAGGAATGGAATTTGACCGCGAAAGACAACGGAACCCGTCAAGGTAACTGGCATGTGTTTTCCGTTGACCTTTCCGCTTATGCCGGTCAGGAGGTATATCTTGCCATCCGCCATTTCAACTGCACCGACATGTTCGCCATTTGCATTGACAATGTTTTCATCGGAAACCTCAACGCCGGTTTTTATATCAGTAGCGACATCGTTCTTGATGGTCAGACAGTGGCCCAGAATCATTTTGGCACTAGTTATTTGCTGAATACCAACGGTTTTGCGGACGGCTCGAATCACACGACCACCATTCGTGCTTATTATGAGAATGGCGCAATGATTGAGAACGAATACGTTTGGACGTACCGTACGCCCGACCACTTCCAAGGCTCGCCCAACGGCCTTCACGCCGAAAGCGACGGTAACCAGGTGCAACTCTCTTGGACATTGCCTGAGATGAATGTGCCTTTCCCTGTGGAGGAACTCTATTACGACTTTGCAGACAGCACCTTGATGGACCTTACCCTCATCGATGCCAATAACGATGGACAGAACTTCCGTGTGTATCCATACGGAGGCTATAATGGAGGCATCGGTCTGCGTTCATGGTCATGGATGGCTGGAATGGATGAACTTAACCCCGACAATTTCATCGTCACGCCGCGATTGACTCCAACTGCCAATGGTCGCATCACCTTCATGGCTTGCGATGCTGACATGCCTGGCATTGCCCCCGACCCTGAGCATTTTGGGGTGGCTGTATCTACTTCCAGCAACAGCAATCCCAATGACTTCGTGATGGTGGCCGAGTGGAACAGCACGGGTACCTACACTGAGTATTCCGCCGATCTTTCAGCTTATGCCGGACAGCAAATCTATGTCGCCATTCGCCACTTCAACACGACGGGCGAGACCTATTTCCTCTGCGTCGATGACATCAAAGTGACTGGCGTTGAGGCTGAGGTGACACGCCCTGCCATAGGTGCATTGGTTTATGCTGATAATGAGTTGATTGCCACGCTCAATCATGGTGAGACTTCTTTCACCCATGAGGTGAACCGTTACACCTCTAATTATTGCATCCGTATTATCCAAGAGGGTAGTCGCGAGACAGGTGACTATTATGCCCTTGCTGCTCCTCAATGTGCTGAAGCTGAGTTGGAATGTGTCGCTCCCAAAAACCTCAAGGCCGAGAATTTGGGTGATAAAGTGAGGATTTCGTGGGAACGCGAGATTTACACTGGTTTTGAAGAAGACCCACAAGGCTGGACTTTCCTCGATGCCGATGGCGACGGACAGATCTTTGGCATCTATAATGGTGGCGGTATGAACTCGGATGGTTCGGTGAACACGACCAACACCAACGCCTCGCTAAGTTCATTTTCCTATATGAATGGTTTGGGATCGCTTCAGCCCGACAACTACGCCTTCATGCCTCGAATCAAGGTGATGGAGAATGCGTCAATGACCTTCTATGCTGCAGGCTATGATCCTTCGTATCCGACGGAACATTTTGGGGTGGCTGTAGCTTCAAGTGACGGAATGAACATCGCTACTATTGCAGAATGGGATTCCGGCTATCCGTATCACGCCTATTCAGTCGACCTCTCGGCATACGAAGGTCAGGAGATTTACCTCGGTTTCCGCCATTTCACCCATGTGTCGAACTATTCTTTGGTGATTGACAACATTACAGTCACAAATGTGGTTTGGGCAGGAACGATAAGCTCGACATACGGTTACTATGTCTATCGTTCCACCAATGGCCAAAACTATGATTTGATTGGCGTTGTCACTGGTACGGACATGCATTTTGATGACCATGATTCCAGCGCCGAGACCTATTATTACCAGGTGACTGCCATCAACACGATTGTCGGTGGAGAATGTGAATCGGCTCCGGCAATGTCGGCAGACGGCATCCATGATTTCGTTACGGTGCATACCGATGGTGTGGAAGAGAACGGCCCTTCGACGGGCTCAGGAACCTTAACGGTTTATCCGAATCCTACCCATGGTATCCTCTTTGTAGAGACGCGATTTATCGCGTCTCAAACCAACGCATATCGCATCACCAACACCATGGGTCAAACCTTGATGACAGGTCAAATCACAGGAGAAACCCAACAAATTGATGTGACAAACCTTCCTCAAGGCATGTATTTCATTACCATTGATGGTATTACGCAGAAATTTGTGGTGAAATAAACCCCAAAAAATAGGTTTGTAGGGCTGTCGTATCACGGCAGCCGCATTGCAAATACAAATGCGGCTGCCACGATGTGACAGCCCTACATGTTTTTCAGAAAATCTTATGCCAGACATGGCATTCAGGCGTTTCCTGCCGCTGGTCAAGGTAGTCTTGGTGGTAATCCTCGGCAGGGTAGAAGGCCATAGCTTGGCGGATTTGGGTGGCGGGATGGTAACCCATCTGCATCAGTTCGCCAAAGACCTTAATGGCCGTGTCGCGCTCTGTGGTGTCGTTGAACCAAATGGCGGAAAGGTATTGCGAACCGATATCGATGCCTTGGCCGTCAACCTGTTCAAAGTTGTGTATTTCGAAGAAATAGCGCACCAAGGCTTCGTAGGAAATCAATTCGGGATTGTATTCCACTTCGATGGTCTCCAAATGTCCCGTCGTGCCAGTCTTGACTTGTTTGTAGCTCGGGTTTTCCATGTCGCCGCCCATGAATCCGACGACGGTCTTTGTCACGCCCTTGAGACGCTTGAAATAATACTCTACGCCCCAGAAGCAACCTGCTGAGAAATATGCTTTTTTCATTTTTGTTTTTCCTTTTTCATTAGTGAGATTCCTTGGCGGATACTTTCCTCACGCTGTTCCTGATTCATAGCAAAGCCAATGTGGACTTGTCTTACAATTTGGTCTTTGTCAATATAAAATTTTGATGGACTGCCAGTGAGGTTCATCCGTAAGGCATCCTGTTGATCGATGATGAATATATTGTTGTAACTACCTTGAAGACTCTTGGCATAATCAAGCGCTTCTCCAGGTGCTGAAATCTCAGCGTCTTCAACGAGGCACAGAATGTCAATGCCAGCAAACTCATCCTCCATATTGCTGATGGCCATTGGTAATTCTTTTTCAACCTCTTCTTTCCCAAATCCACAATGCGTGTCAGTAAAAACGAGGATGGTTTCTCTTTTAAGCCATTTCTTGAGTTTAACAGTTTTCCCATCAAGGTCTTTCACATTGATGTCAGGGATTTCCTTATCCATCGTGTTGTTGTACCAATCCTTATAAATCCTTTGGCCGAGTTCTTGGCCTTCCTTTTCGGTTAAACTGGTGATACCCTCGTAATACTTTTCGTAATCCACGGGGATGATGTAATTGTTTGTCCTTTTGCATGATGCAAAGGCAATAAGAACAATGGAAAATACGAGAGCAAGTCTTTTCATGGTTTTACTCCTTAATTACCTTGGTAACGGTCTTTGTTCCGTTTTTATTGCTGGCAATCAAGAAATAAACGCCTTTTTCTAATCCTTCGAGGCTGAGGATTTCAGTTTTTCTTGCTTTCAAAACCAACTGCCCTAAAAGATTGCGAATTTCTAGTTTGTCGAAGTCTTCCAACTCGATGTGCAGCAGGTCTTTTGTGGGATTCGGCCAGACCGCAAAGGTCCCTGAGCCTGTCGAAGGGCCATCTTCTTCCAAGCCTTCCAAAACCATCAAAGTGAGGCCGATGACGCTGTCGCAGTCAGGACCTTCGAGGACATGGGTATAGTAGCCAGGTTCAGTCAGCGGACGGCTGAAGAACCAATACGGAGTATCGCTTTCATATAAATTGTCTTCAACCAAGGTGAGCGAAGCACAGCTTTCGTAAGCACCAATCTCCACGCGACCTTTCTGGAGGCGAAGATTGCCTGCAATGTCGGTGTTACCCAAACCTGTCGTATAAGGCTTGCCTGCATTGAGGCAGATGCTGCGCGAATTCAGGCTCCAGTTCTCATTATGGTAATCAGCCCCTGCACCTTGGGCGGGATGGTTGAAACGGACAAACACACCAGGCTCATCACCGTTGTTGGCAGCTGGCAGGTCGATGATTTCGGTGCCTTCCACACCACCTTGTACGGCACAATATTCAAAGTCACTGATGCCATCCATCTGGCTCGGCTGACCATCAGCCTTGTTGCCCCAAAGGATGCAGTTGATGTATTTGTTGTGTCTTTCCTCATGATAAACACCTCCAATGCTCTCCGTGGCGAGGTTCATCACGAAATCACAGTTGTAAGCCGTAAACTGGCCTCGGGCGTACATGCCACCAGCATTTTTAGCCGTGTTGTTGTTGATGATGCAGTTTTTGAATACTGGATCGGTATTATTATATAGGTATATGCCGCCGCCCTTGGTCGAGGCGATGTTGTTGCTGATGCGGCAATTGGTGTAGTCGGCACCGATGCGGTCGCACACGCCACCACCCATCGATGCGCTGTTGTCAGTGATGGTGCAGTTATTCAAAGTCACCCGCGCCGTACCACCTGTGGAGTTGATGTAAATGCCGCCAGCAAACATCGAAGCGGTGTTGTCGGTGACGGTACAGTTGGACAAAGTGACGTAGTTGTTGAGGTAGGCGCCTGCGCCGCTGCCGCAGTTGCCATTGCGGATGACGAAGCCGTCCCACACAGCAGCCGTAGCCGCATTGAAGGGTCTGGCCTGGTTCAGGACGCGCCTTGCGTTTTGACCGTCCAACACCGTGGCGTTTTTGATGAAGTCGCGCTGCGAGAGGTCGTAGTCGGGAGCCTCGTCGCCGTTGAAGCTGCCATAGATGTGGTTGCCCGCCGTGATGTTGAAAGCGCCGTTGAGGTCGGTCGTGTCTCCGTAATAAATGCCTTTTTTTACCCACACTTTGGTGCTACTGCTGTTGGAAACCGCTGTGGCGAATTCGAGCTTGTTGGTGGCGTTTTCCCAAGAAGACCCGTTACCCGTTCCATCGGTAGTGA
Source organism: uncultured Bacteroidia bacterium (assembly GCA_902771635.1). Taxonomy (GTDB): domain Bacteria; phylum Bacteroidota; class Bacteroidia; order Bacteroidales; family F082; genus Limimorpha. Next base: position 8,247 of record CACXXW010000048.1, read on the forward strand.
CATAAATAATGTCGTTTTCATCAGCTTGTATCTCAAGAGGATACACGTTCATCACTACGGCTTGCGACCTGTTGTATCCGTTGATGCTGTAAGTGCTGTAGTAGCCGTCGCCGCTGCCGCTCCAGCCGAAGTTGAAGTGCATGAGGTCGTTGTTGTCGTAGCCGTCGCAAACGAAAGCATGGCCGCTGCCTTCGCTTTGGCCGCTGTAATAGATGGGATGCGCCAGGTCAAGATCGGCTTTCAGCATGGCAATCCAAACCTCTTCCTCGTATGCCGATTTCTCGCGGTATTTTGCGCCGCAGTAGCCGAAATAGGAGCGTAGGGCGGTCTCCACATCGCCGGAGTAGGCTCCACTGCCCGACGGCGAATAGTTCATGTTGACGCTCACGCCGCAGTGGTATAACAAGGTGGCTACGGCGTCGTTATGGCTCCAAACATCGTTGGGCATGTCTTCCCAATGGTAGGTCGTCGCGCCGAAGTTGGCACTCTGTTCGCCGTAGGTACTGTGAACGTAACTGTGCTGTCCGAAGCCTTGTACAGGGTGGTTCCAGTATTTCATCACTTGCGCCATGGCACAGGCCACGCAGCCCGCATAAACATGGCCGCAAGGACCCCCGCCCCAACCGCCACCTGTAGCTGGACAATACTCGTTGTAGTAGCAGTCCTGGTTCCAGCGCGTGCTGACCAAAGGATCAACGGTTTGGCTGTTTCGCGTCCCGAAGATGCCAAGAGAAGCATCATCCCATTGGCGTTGGATTTTCTCCTCAGGAGCAATGCTGTTGGCGACGGCAAAATCGATCATCTCGGAATAATGTGCTATCCAAGAGGCAAAATTCTCTGGAGCATCTTCCATGTCGGGAAAATTGCCTTGATTGGACCAGCCCAAAACAGGCGGAAGCACAGTATTGCTAGAAATGATGATAAAGCCTTGGTTACCGATGTTGTAAATATAGTTTCCGTCAGAAGATACCAAATCCAAACTTTGTCCCTTGAAGTCCTGATGAGCGTCGGCAAATGCTTGCGCTGTTTTGTAAGCCAATGCTTTATCGACAGTGGATTGCGCAAAAGTTTGGGAAAGCGAGGCAAAAACCAGTAGTAATACGAGAGATAGTCTTTTCATAGTGATATTTGTTATTGTTTTAATGCGTTTTGAATAGCCTCCATGACCATGTCTTCCATAGTGAAATAAGTGTCAGGATTAGGATGACAGCCGTCTCCGCTAAGCGTTTGGGGTAAGCCGAGATTTTCATCGGCGAGCGCTGAATGATAGTCGACATACATAAGACCATTCATTTCAGCGTAGGTTTTCAGAACATGGTTGATTTCCACGATGGTCTGTCCAGGGTTCTTGATTTCCTTGCGCCACGGAAACTCCGAGCAGGGTGGGATAGAGCTTATGATGGGGATGATGCCGTTGGCTATGGCTAAGTCGCACATGGCGACAATGTTCGCAACAACACCATCTGGGTCAACCCAATAGTCGTTGTGCGCCACATCGTTGGTGCCCGCCATGATGACCACCGCCTTTGGCTGAAGGTCGATGACGTCGGCCGTGAACCGCACAAGCATCTGTGCAGAGGTCTGGCCACCGATTCCCCTTCCGCAGAAGTTGTGGCTGCTGAAAAAATCGGGATGGAAATAGGCCCAATTATCGGTAATAGAGTTGCCCATAAAGACCACTTCTGGGTAGTTTCCACTGGCAATAATGCGTTCGTTATCGGCCTTATAGCGATTGAAGCCGAACCAGTCTTGGGAATAACCAAAAATCGACATGATAACAAAAATGATGAGTATGAAACGTTTCTTCATATTTCAAATTTTGGCGCAAATGTAGCATTTTTATGAATAAAGTGAAAAAAAAATTCTCAAAGGCTGAGAATCTGCTAATCGTAACGAAATATTTTGTACTTTTGCAGCCGCTTTCAAAAAGACCTATTTATATGATTAACATAACCTTCCCTGACAATAGTGTCAGACAATTTGAAGCCGGTGTCACGCCGCTGGATATCGCCAAGAGCCTGAGCGAGGGTTTGGCACGTAACGTGCTGTCCGCCAAAGTGAACGGCAAGATGTGGGATGCCATGCGCCCCGTCAACGAGGATGCCACTATCCAACTTTTCACCTGGGATGACCCCGAAGGTAAGGCTACCTTCTGGCACTCTTCAGCCCACCTCATGGCCGAAGCCATCGAGGCCCTCTATAAAGGCGTGAAGTTCGGCATCGGCCCCGCTGTGGACGCTGGTTTCTACTATGACATCGACACGGGCGACATCACCCTGACCGAGACCGACCTTGTCGCCATCGAGAAGAAAATGCTTGAACTGGCCCGCGAAAAGCAAACCTTCGAGCGTGTCGACGTGAGCAAGGCCGAGGCCCTGAAGTATTTCACCGAGAAAGGTGATGAGTACAAGGAAGAACTGATCAGCGAACTGGAAGACGGTACTATCACCTATTATAAATGTGGTGCTTTCACCGACCTCTGCCGCGGTCCCCATATCCCGAACACAGGCTTCATCAAGGCTGTGAAGCTGACTTCGTTGGCTGGCGCTTACTGGCGTGGCGATGAGAAGCGCAAGCAGCTTACCCGCGTCTATGGTATCACCTTCCCGAAACAGAAGGAACTGGATGAATATCTCGTGTTGCTCGAAGAAGCCAAGAAGCGCGACCACCGTAAGTTGGGCCGTGAGTTGGAGCTCTTCATGTTCAGCGACACCGTGGGTAAGGGCCTGCCGATTTGGTTGCCCAAAGGTACCGAGTTGCGTCTCCGCCTGCAGGAGTACCTGACCAAGATCCAGAAGGAGTATGGTTATGAACAAGTCATCACGCCCCATATCGGTGGCAAGCAACTCTATGTGACCTCAGGTCACTGGGACCACTACGGTGAAGACAGCTTCCGCCCGATCACCACACCCGAGGAAGGCGAGGAGTACCTGCTGAAACCGATGAACTGCCCTCACCACTGCATGATCTTCAAGTGGAAGCCGCGTTCATACAAGGATCTGCCTTTCCGCTGCGCAGAGTTTGGCACGGTGTACCGTTATGAGCAGAGCGGCGAACTCCACGGCTTGACCCGTGTGCGTTCGTTCACCCAAGACGACGCCCATATCTTCTGCCGTCCCGACCAGGTGAAGGAAGAGTTCATCCGCGTGATGGAAATCATCGAAATCATCTTCAAGGCTCTTGACTTCAAGAACTTTGAGGCACAAATATCACTCCGCGACCCCAACGACCACGAGAAGTATGTGGGTACGGATGAGAATTGGGCAAAGGCTGAGGCCGCTATCCAGGAGGCTTGCGCCGAAAAGGGTCTGCCCGCTCATGTGGAATATGGCGAGGCCGCTTTCTATGGTCCCAAGCTCGACTTCATGGTGAAGGACGCCCTCGGCCGTAAGTGGCAGTTGGGTACCATCCAGGTGGACTACAACCTGCCTGAGCGTTTCGACCTGAGTTACATTGGCGCCGACAATGAGAAACACCGTCCCGTGATGGTGCACCGCGCGCCCTTCGGTTCCATGGAACGTTTCGTGGCCGTGTTGCTCGAGCACTGCGCCGGTGAGTTCCCGCTGTGGTTGGCTCCCGACCAGGTGATTATCCTTCCCGTGAGCGAAAAATATCTCGATTTTGCGAAAAATTTGCAATCGTATCTGAAAAAGTCCGATATTCGCGCCCTCATTGATGAGCGTAGCGAGAAGATTGGCCGTAAGATTCGTGATGCTGAAATGAAGAAATATCCTTACATGCTTATCGTAGGCGAGAAGGAAGCGGCTGAAAATCAGGTCTCTGTACGTAAACATGGTCAAGTCGACCTCGGCACGATGCCGACGGATGCCTTCGCAGAGATGATTCGCAAGCAAGTCGAAGAGGAACAGAACAAGAGATAACTAATTAACTGAATATAAACTTAATATAGGAGACTAAAACTATAGCACAGATTCCACAAAAAGGAAGACCCGGTCAGAGACCGAACAAAGACAAAGACGGATTCAACCATCGCATCAATGAGGAAGTGAAGGCTCCGATGGTGCGTCTGGTGGGCGAGGGTGTTGAACCAAACATTTACCCCTTGCGCGAGGCACTGAGAATCGTAGAAGAATTGGGTGTCGACCTCGTTGAGATCCAGCCCGATGCCAATCCGCCAGTCTGCAAGGCAATGGACTACAAGAAGTTTGTCTTCGACCAAAAGAAGCGCCAAAAGGAACAGAAAGCCAAGGCCACCAAGGTCGTCATCAAGGAAATCCGCCTCGGACCCCAAACCGATGACCACGACTTCGAGTTCAAGCTGAACCACGCCAAGCGTTTTCTCCAAGAGGGTTCAAAGGTCAAGGTGGAGGTCTTTTTCAGAGGCCGTTCCATTGTCTACAAGGAACAAGGTGAGATCATGTTGCTGAAGTTTGCGCAAGAGTTGGAAGAGTTTGGAAAGGTGGAGATGATGCCCAAATTGGAAGGTAAGCGCATGCAGATGATGATAGCTCCTAAGTCGACGAAGAAATAAAAGCTGCAAGCTATAAGCCATCAGTTTTCAGCAAGCGGGCTGATAGCAGACGGCTTAAAGCAGAAAGCTAACGAAATAAGAAAAAGAAGAGTCATTTAATACCTTTAAAACTAATTGTAAAATGCCAAAAATGAAGACCAAGTCCGCTGCCAAGAAGCGTTTCCAAGTAACGGGTAGCGGCAAGTTGAAGAGAAAGCATGCTTATCATGGCCACATCCTGACCAAGAAGAGCCAGAAG